>PHEG01000480.1 GCA_002842835.1 Alphaproteobacteria bacterium HGW-Alphaproteobacteria-2
CAGCCCCAACCACTGCGCCCGCAACTGGGTGTTCGAGCAATACGACCACATGGTGCTGGCCGACACGCTGCGCCGCCCCGGGCAGGGCGCGGGCGTGGTGCGCGTGCATGGCACCAAAAAGGCACTGGCCTTCACCGCCGACGTGACACCCCGCTACTGCGCCGCCGACCCGCGCGAGGGCGGGCGGCAGGCGGTGGCCGAGGCGTTCCGCAACCTCTGCGCGGTGGGTGCGCGGCCGCTCGCCGCCACCGACTGCCTCAACTTCGGCAACCCCGAGAAGCCCGGGATCATGGGCCAGTTCGTGGGCTGCATCGAGGGGCTGGCCGAGGCCTGCCGGGCGCTCGACATGCCCATCGTCTCGGGCAATGTGAGCCTCTATAACGAGACCGATGGGCGCGCCATCCTTCCCACGCCCACGATCGGCGCGGTGGGGCTGCTCGAGAGCCTCGACGAGATGATCTCCGGCCCGGCGCAGCCCGGCGACGTGGCGGTGCTGTTGGGCGAGACGCGCGGGCATCTGGGGCAATCGGCGCTATTGTGGGAGATGCGGGGTCGCGCCGAGGGGCCGCCGCCACCGGTGGACCTCGTCGCCGAGCGGCTGGCGGGCGACTTCCTGCGCGCCCATCACGGGCTGATCCGGGCCGCAACCGACCTCTCCGACGGCGGGCTAGCGCTGGCCGCCTTCGAGATGGCGGCGTCGGCGGGTTGCGGGGCGCAGATCGATGGGGAGGGCACCGGCTGGTTCTTCGGCGAGGATCAGGGGCGGTATCTGCTGGCGGTGGCGCCGCAGAACCTGGCCGCGCTGACCGAAGCCGCCCGTGCGGCAGGCGTGCCCGCGACCGAAGCCGGTGGTTTTGGCGGCACGGACTTCGCACTCGGCGCGGAACGTGCTCCGATGGCGGATCTTGCCGCGCTCTGGAGCGGCGCCTTCGCCGCGGCGCTGGGCTAGCCAGCGCGGTCGATCCAGGCGGTGATCTCGATGCCGATCTCTGGCGCCACGAGGCCTGGGAAGCCCGAGGCGCCAAACGCGTGCCGGTCCACGCTGCCGGTCAGGCGCACCTGCAGACGGTCATAGTCGTGCGCCTCGCGCCCCACCTCGCGGAAGAGACGCGCCTCGAGTTGCATCGGGCGCGTCACGCCGCGGATTGTCACCTCCCCATCGATCAGCGCACCCCAGTCGGTTGCGCGGACAGCAGTGGAGCGGAAGGAAATGATCGGGTGATTGGCGGTGTCGAGCACCCCGGGCCCGGTCAGCGCCTCGGTGGCGAAGACGAGATTGGTCTGCGCTCTTGCCGCATCCAGGCGCACGTCGAGGCGCGAGCGCGCGAGGCGCTTCATGTCGATCAACAGATCGGCATCGAGGATCGGAATGCGCCCGGCGGCAGACGCGCCTTCGAGGCTGTAGGTGAACCCAACGCGCGAGGCCGCCGCATCGAGCCGGTAGGGCACCGGCTCCGCCC
>PHEG01000035.1:0-13229 GCA_002842835.1 Alphaproteobacteria bacterium HGW-Alphaproteobacteria-2
GCGGCGCATCTGCCCGGCGAGGGCGCGCGCACGCTGATCCGCATCGAAGGTTTCGAGGGCTCGGTCGCCTACCGGGCGGTGCGGCTGACGGCGCTGCTGACAGAGTTTGGCGCGGTCGCGGTGGAGCGCGACCCGGCCAGGGTAGCGGCGCTCTGGCGTGCGGTGCGGGATGCGGAGCCCTTCCATGGGTGCGCAGGCGACGTGTGGCGCATCTCGGTGAAGCCCACCGACGGGCCCGAGGTGGTGCGGCGCATCGGTGCCCGGGCAGTGCTCTACGACTGGGGCGGCGGGCTGGTCTGGGCGCTGGTAGCCGAAGGCACTGACATCCGGCCACGGCTGGCGAACCGCAGGGCTCATTCCACGCTGATGCGGGCCGGGGCCGCGACGCGCGCGCGCATCCCTGCCTTTTCTCCCGAACCGACTGCGGTGGCGGCGCTCGCGCGGGGCCTGCGGGCGCGCTTCGACCCCCGCGGCATCCTCAACCGCGGGCGGATGGGCTGACATGCAGACGACTTTCAACGAGGACCAGCTGGCAGACCCGGGCACGGCGCGCGCCAACGAGATCCTGCGCTCCTGCGTGCATTGCGGCTTCTGCACCGCCACCTGCCCCACCTACCAGGTGCTGGGGGACGAGCTGGACAGCCCGCGCGGGCGCATCTACCTGATCAAGGACATGCTGGAGAGCGGCCGCCCCGCCGACGCCAAGACGGTGAAGCATATCGACCGCTGCCTGTCGTGCCTCGCCTGCATGACGACCTGCCCCTCGGGCGTGCATTACATGCATCTGGTCGATCATGCGCGGGAATACATCGAACGGACCTACCGCCGCCCCTGGCGCGAGCGGGCGCTGCGCTGGTTGCTGGCGCGCATTCTGCCCTATCCGGGACGCTTCCGCCTGGCGCTGCTGGCGGCCAAGGTCGGGCGACCCCTCGCGCCGCTGATGCCCGACCCGCGGCTCAGGGCGATGCTGGAGATGGCGCCACGGCGCATCCCGCCGGTCAGCCGCAACGATGATCCGCAGACCTTCCCCGCGCAGGGGGAGCGGCGCATGCGCGTGGCGCTGATGACCGGCTGCGCGCAGCGGGCGCTCAACACCGACATCAACGATGCAACGATCCGCCTGCTCACGCGGCTGGGGGCCGAGGTGGTGGTGGCCGAGGGCGCGGGCTGCTGCGGGGCGCTCACCCATCACATGGGCAAGACCGGCGAGAGCCATGCGAGCGCGGCGCGCAACATCCGCGCCTGGACGCGCGAGATCCGGGGCGGCGGGCTTGATGCGATCGTGATCAATACCTCGGGCTGCGGCACCACGGTGAAGGATTACGGCCACATGTTCCGCGGCAGCCCGCTGGCTGCGGAGGCGCAGGCCGTGGCGGGACTCGCGCATGACGTGAGCGAGGTGCTGACCGATCTCGGCCTCCCCGAGGGCGGCGCACCGGAACGGCTGCGCGTGGCCTATCACGCGGCCTGTTCGCTGCAGCACGGGCAGAAGATTCGCGAAGCGCCCAAGGCGCTGCTGCGCCGCGCGGGCTTCGAGGTGGTGGAACCCGCCGATTCGCACCTCTGCTGCGGCTCGGCGGGCACCTACAACCTGATGCAGCCCGAGATTTCGACAGAATTGAAGGCACGCAAGGTGCACACGCTGGAGGCGAAGACCCCCGACGTGATCTCGGCGGGAAATATCGGCTGCATGATGCAGATTCAGGGCGGAACGCCGCTGCCCGTTCTCCATACGGTTGAACTGCTAGACTGGGCGACCGGCGGACCTCGGCCGAGGGGTCTGGGGCCTGCCTGAATTTTGCGCTTCCGGGCCACAAATTCGCCCAAAGCCGCGCCTACCCCAACGCCGTGAAATCGGGGAGACGAGTGTCATGCGGTTGATCGCCATTCTGGTCATGATCATGCAAATCTACGTCGCGATGGGGCCGCTGACCGCGCAGGAGGCGAAGCATCTCGAAAGGCTCACCACCGCAGACCAGAGCCGCGGCTGGGAGAGTGTCGGGCGCATCGAACTGGCCGGGAGCGGCTTCTGCACCGGCACGCTGGTCACCGAACGTCTGGTACTGACCGCCGCGCACTGCCTCTTCGACCGCGAGACCGGCGCGCGACACCCGCTCGAGGCCATCGAGTTCCGCGCCGGCTGGCGCGATGGACGCGCTGCCGCCTACCGCCAGGCGCGACGTGCCGTGATCCATCCAAACTACGTGTTCGGAGGAGAAGACCGTATCGGCGCGACCGTCCACGACATGGCGCTTATCGAACTCGACAACCCTGTTCGCCTGCCCTCGCTACCGCCTTTCGGCATCGCCGCCGCGCCGAAGGTCGGCGCCACGGTCGATCTCGTCTCCTATGCGGTGGACCGCGCCGAGGCGCCCTCGCGCGAAGAGCGGTGCCATGTGCTTGGCGAGGAGCGCGGCCTTCTGATGCTGTCCTGTAACGTAGACTTCGGCGCTTCGGGCGCCCCTGTCTTCCTGCGTCGGGGTGAGACAGCAGAAGTGGTCTCACTTGTATCGGCAAAGGCGGAGTGGCGTGGCCAGAAGGTCGCCATCGCTGTCGCGGTGGCGCCGCACATGGCACTCATGACCGACATTCTGGAAGGCCGCGTGTCGCGTGCTCGCGACGTGCAGATCACCGGTTCCGCCTCCGTGGCCGACCAGCCGGGAACGGCGGATCACCCCGGCGCCAAGTTCCTGCGCCCCTGAGGCCGGGCCCCGGGTCTTGAAACCCCGGGCTGCGCTGACCAAATCCTCGCCGGGCGGTCGCCGAGTGCCGGGTCCGCCCACAGCCATGGCACCCCTGCCCGTTGTGGAGGGGTGCCGGACCATCGCTCAAAGGAGGATGACCATGCGCAACTTCGATCTTTCACCCCTCTACCGCTCGACCGTGGGCTTCGACCAGTTCGCCGATCTGCTGAATCGGGTCTTCGCGAACGAAGTCAGCCAGCCGAGCTATCCGCCCTTCAACATCGAGAAGACCGCCGAGGATGCCTATCGCATCTCCGTCGCGGTGGCGGGCTTCGCACCCGAGGACCTGAGCGTCGAGCAACGCGAGAACGCGCTGGTGATCTCGGGCCAGAAGCCGCGCGAGGAAGAAGCGCGCAGCTACCTGCACCGCGGCATCGCCGAGCGTGCCTTCGAGCGGCGCTTCCAGCTCGCCGACCATGTGAAGGTGACGGGCGCCACGCACGAGCACGGCATGCTGCACGTCGATCTGGCACGTGAGATCCCCGAGGCGCTGAAGCCCCGACAGATCGAAATCGCCGCAAGCGGCGCGTCGAAGGGCAGGACGACCCGGACGATCGAGGCCGGAAAGGCCGCCTGAGGCAAGCCACGCCCACACAGGCAGGAAGGGGGCGGCAGGCCGCCCCCTTATTTCGTCAGATGCTCATGCAGAGATACTTCATCTCCATGTATTCCTCGATGCCGTGGCTCGATCCCTCGCGCCCCAGCCCCGACTGCTTGACCCCGCCGAAGGGTGCCACCTCGGTGGAAATCAGCCCGGTGTTGATGCCCACCATGCCGTATTCCAGCGCCTCGGCCACGCGCCAGACACGGCTCAGGTCGCGTGCATAGAAATAGCTCGCCAGGCCGTAGATCGTGTCGTTGGCCTGCGCGATCACCTCCTCCTCGGTCTCGAAGCGGAAGAGCGGCGCCACCGGGCCGAAGGTTTCGTCGTTGGTCACCAGCATCTCGCGTGTGACACCCGTCAGCACGGTCGGCTCGAAGAAGGTGCCGCCGAGCGCATGCCGACGGCCGCCCGCGATCACCTTCGCCCCCTTCGAGACGGCATCGGCGATATGCTCCTCCACCTTCAGCACCGCATCCTCGGTGATCAGCGGCCCGGTGGTCACGCCTTCCGCGAAGCCGTCGCCCACCTTCATGCCCGCCACCGCTGCCGCGAGCTTTTCCGCGAAGGCGTCATAGACGCCCGCCTGCACGTAGATGCGGTTGGCGCACACGCAGGTCTGCCCGTTGTTGCGGTATTTCGAGATCATCGCGCCTTCCACCGCGGCATCGAGGTCGGCGTCGTCGAAGACGATGAAGGGCGCGTTGCCGCCCAGTTCCATCGAGGCCTTCTTGATCGTGTCGGCGGCCTGGCGCATCAGGATGCGCCCCACCTCGGTCGAGCCGGTGAAGGTGATCTTGGCGATGTCGGGGTTCTCGCAGAACTCCTTGCCGATCTCCGAGGATTTCGACGAGGTGACGACGGAGAGCACGCCCCTGGGCACGCCCGCGCGCTCGGCCAGCACCGCCATGGCCAGCGCCGAGAGCGGCGTCTCGCGCGCCGGGCGGGCGACGAAGGCGCAGCCCGCGGCCAGCGCAGGCGCAACCTTGCGCGCGATCATCGCGTTGGGGAAGTTCCAGGGCGTGATCGAGGCCGCCACGCCCACCGGCTGGCGGATCACGACGATGCGCTTGTCGCGCAGATGGCCCGGGATCACCTCGCCGCCCGCGCGCTTGGCCTCCTCGCCGAACCACTCGACGAAGGACGCGCCATAGAGGATCTCGCCCCTCGCCTCGGCCAGCGGCTTCCCCATCTCGGCGGTGAGGATCGCGGCCAGATCGTCGGCGTTCTCCACCATCAACTCATACCAGCGGCGCAGCACCGCCGCGCGCTCCTTGCCGGTGCGTGCGGCCCAGGGCTTCTGCGCGGCCTTGGCCGCCGCGATGGCGCGACGCACCTCCTCGCGCGAGAGATCGGCCACCTCGATGATCGTGTCGCCGCGCGCCGGGTTGGTGACGGGAAAGCTGCGCCCGCCCTCGGCCTCCACCCAGTCGCCCGCGAGGAAGGCGCGCCCGGTCAGAAGCGACGGATCCTTCAGCAGGGATGCAAGATTGGTGCGCTCGAGCATGGCAGTGTCCTCCGGTCGGGAAACGGTCCCGATCGAAGCACAGCCGCCCCCTGTGCGCAAGCGCATGGCGCGGGATCAGAACCCCGCCAGCGCCGCGAAATCCATCGCCTCGAGATGCGCGATCATCGCCCCGCGGTCTCCGCCCTCGGCCTGCACGAGCACGCGGTTGGCGATCAACCCCATGATCTGCCCGTCCTTCTCGACGAAGCGCTCGCGCCCGATGCGCAGCGGGCGACCCTGCATCAGCGCCGGGTTTGCGAACATCGCCCCCATCGAGGCTATCATCGGGCTGTCGGCGATGAGCATGATCGAAAAGCTGTCGGACCCGCTGGCATAGTCGGCATGCGCCATGGTACCTCCGCCGAACATCGCCGCGGCCATGCCCGAGGCGCTGTCGCCCATCTCGCGGGTCCAGCCCGGCAGCGGCGCGGGCAGGAGGGCCGAGAAGCTGGCCGCGCTCATCTCGTTGAGGATCTGCATGGCAAAGCCCAGTTCGTCGCGCGCCTGCTGGATATCGCCCGCCTCGTAGGCATCGAGCGCGGTGCCGAGCGCATCGGTGAAATCGTCCGCTGCCGCCGGAACGACAAGACCCGTCGAGAGTACAAGTGCCAGAAACTGCCGCATGAATCCCTCCGGGCCTTGACTGCCCACAGAGGCTACACGAAATCGTGAAATACTGCCACCTCCCGCCGTCAGCCGGTGAAGAGATCATCCTCGCCCAGGTGGCAGCCCGTTTCGACGATCAGCAGATGCAGGTCGATGCGGCCCTCGTTGGCGAGCGCATGCAGCGAGCCGGCAGGCACGGCCAGCGTGCCACCCTCATGCAGGTCGAGCCGCTGCGTGCCGAGACAGACGCTTGCGCATCCCTCGATCACCACCCAGCGCTCGCTGCGGTGGAAATGCCCTTCGGGACCGCGCTGCGCACCGGGGCGCAACACGACATGGCGCACCTGGCAGCGCGGATGCAGCGTCTGCACCTGCTCGGTGCCCCAGGGATGCGACAGCCAGATGGGCGACCGCGCCGGGGCGGCCCTGGCGGGAGAGACGAGGCTGAGGGTCACGGCCACCTCCTGCAACGATCCGTGCCGAGGCTAGGTACGCATGGTTAACCGCCCGTTAAGAGTGTTCGAGAAAGCGCTGCCGCCAGGCCGGGCGCGGGTCGTCCGGCGCAGATTCGGCGGCATGCACGCCCCGAGCGATGGCCCGCGCGAGGCAGGCGGCGGCGGCGTGGCCGAGGCGCAGCACGTCGCGTGCCGGATCGGCGAGGGGCCTTTCTCCGGTCGCCAGCACAAAAACCAGATCGCCGTCATAGGGCGTGTGACTGGGCAGGATGGCGCGCGCCATTCCGTCATGCGCCGCCACCGCCAGCCGCGTCGCCTCGGCCCGGCTGAGCCGCGCGTCGGTCGCCAACACGGCAATCGTGGTGGCCATCCCGGGCTCGGGCGCGTGTGGCAGATCTGGCTCCCAACCCGGGCGGCGGAAGGTGCCGGGCCCAAGGCCGCCGAACTCGTCACCGAACTCGAAGGGTGCAGCAAGGAACTGCGGCCCGCCGTCGGCCAGAACGCTGCCAAGGGCATTGACCGCGACGAGCGCGCCCAGCACAAACCCACTCTCCAGCACCGCCGAGGCCGAGCCGAGCCCGCCCTTCACATCGGCGGTCATGGCGCCCGTCCCCGCCCCTGCGCTGCCCAGCGCGAACTCCGCCGCTGCCGCGGCCATCGCCTCCTCGCCCAGACGGCGGTAAGGATTGACCAGCCAGTCCTTGCGCCCGCCGTTCAGCAGATCGAAGAGAATCGCCCCGGGCACGATCGGCACCCGCGCCGTGCCGACGGCAAAGCCCCTGCCCTGTCGGCCCAGCACATCGGCGACGCCCGAGGCAGCATCGAGCCCGAAGGCCGAGCCGCCCGAGAGCACCACCGCATCGACCGCCTGCACCAGCCGGTCGGGACCCAGAAGATCGGTCTCGCGCGTGCCGGGTGCGCCGCCCATCACATGCACCGCCGCCACCACGGGGCGCTCGGCCAGCACCACGCTCACGCCGCTCTTCAGCCGGTGATCGGTGGCGTTGCCGACCAGAAGACCCGGCACATCGGTGATCAGGTTACGCGGGCCGGGCCGCATCGCGGGTCTCCTCGTGCTTGGTGCCACCCCGAGGATGTCATGCCTCCGGCCTCAGATGCAGCGCCCGCCGTCGATCTCCAGCGCCACGCCGGTGACCATCGACGCCTCGTCCGAACAGAGGTAGAGCGCGGCATTCGCCAGATCCTCGGGCGTCGAGAACCGCCCCAGAGGGATAGTGGCGAGAAACCGCGCCCGGTTCTCGTTGGTATTGCCGCCGAGAAACATCGGCAGCAGCGGCGTCTCGCCCGCCACCGGGGCGAGCGCGTTCACCCGGATGCGCTCGGGCGCCAGTTCCACAGCCATGGTCTTCGTCGCGGTGATCATCCAGCCCTTCGAGGCATTGTACCAGTTGAGCTGCGCGCGCGGACTGATCCCCGCCGTCGACACGGTCGAATTCGGCCTCCGCCACCTCCTCCAGCGGGCCGCGGGCATGGGTGATGCCCGCGTTGTTCACGAGGATGTCGATGCGCCCCCAGGCGGCCAGCGCCGCCGCAGCCATGGCGGCGACCGATACGTCGTCGGAGACATCGGTGGTCTGCGCGAGGCCGCCGGTCTCGGCGGCCATCTCGGCGGCGCCGGCGGTGTCGATATCGGCGATCATCACCCGTGCGCCCTCGCGCGCGAAACGGCGCGCGATCCCGGCGCCGAAGCCCGAAGCGCCGCCGGTGACGATGGCGGTCTTGCCCTCCAGCCGCATGGTGCTTCCTGTCCCTTTGTATCGGTTGTGCGAAGACTTCCGCAAAAACCTCCGCATGGCAACCGTCCTGCCGCTTCCGCAGGCCCGGCCGGGGCGCTATCAGGGACGTATGCGCCTGAACCTCGACGAAATAACGGATCTGGCCACACTGCCCCACGACGAGATCATCGACGTGCGCAGCCCGGCGGAATTTGCCGAGGATCACCTGCCTGGAGCGGTGAACCTGCCGGTGCTCGACGATGCGGAACGCGCCCGCGTGGGCACGATCTATGTGCAAGAGGAGCCCTTCCGCGCGCGCAAGATCGGGGCGGCGCTGGTGGCGCGCAATGCGGCGCGTCATATCGAGGGGCCGCTCGCCGACCGCCCGGGCGGCTGGCGGCCGCTGGTCTACTGCTGGCGCGGCGGGCAACGCTCGGGCAGTTTCGCCACCATTCTCGCGCAGATCGGCTGGCGGGTGTCGGTGCTCGAAGGCGGCTATGCCGCCTGGCGGCGGCTGGTGGTGCGCGCTCTCTATCAGCGGGCGCTGCCATTCCGGGTGGTGCTGATCGACGGCGACACCTGCAGCGGCAAGACCGCGCTGCTCGACGGTTTGGCCGCCGCAGGGTATCAGGTGATCGACCTCGAGGCGCTCGCAAATCACCGCGGTTCGCTTCTTGGGCCGCGCGCGGGCGGGCAGCCCGCACAGAAGCGCTTCGAGACGGCGCTCGCCATGCAGCTCGCTGCGCTCTCCCCGGATCGACCGCTGATCCTGGAGGCCGAATCGAGCCGCATCGGCGATCTGCGCCTGCCGCCGGCGCTCTGGGCGGCGATGAAGGCGGCACCCCGGCTGCGGCTTTCCGCGCCGCTCGCCGAGCGCGCGCGCCATGCGGTCGCGCGCTACCCCGACCTGCTGGCCGATGCCGCGGCGCTCGATGCGCGGCTGGGCGGGCTCGTGCCCTTCCACGGCCACGACCGGGTAGAGGCGTGGAAGGCGATGGCCGCGGCGGGCGCCTTCGAGCCCCTGGCCGCGGAACTGATGGCCGCGCATTACGACCCGCGCTACGCACGCCAGCGGGAGCGTTTCGGCGCTCTCGCCGAAGAGCGGCTGACGCTTGATCGGCTCGATGCGGAAGGCCTGGCGATGGCGCTGCCGCGCGCCGTGGCAGCGCTCGCACGGCTGGCGGCGGCGGAGGCCGTACCACCGGGTCAGTCCGCCTCCGGCGTCTCCTGACCGGCGAGTGCTGCGTCGAGCCAGCGGTCGGCGGGCCCCGAGAGCGCCCGGTGGAGCGCCAGCACCCGCGCTCGGCAGGTCTCTCCCTGCCAGCCCTCGGGCAGGATATCGGCGGGCAAGTCGGGGTGACGCAGCAAGAGCCGCCGCCAGTGGTGGATCATCAGCGTGCGCAGCGCCACCGCATCGAGCGGGTCAGGCAGCTCTGCGCCTGCGAACGCGGCCTCCACCCTCCCCAGAGCCCGCACCAGTGCGGCATACTCCGCACACAGATCCGGCCCCACGATCTGCGCCCGCGCCCAGCCCGGCAAGCGCACGAGTCGTCCCTCGACCAACGCCACATCCGCGGAAGCCGCCCCAGCCTGCGCCGGGCCAAGCCAGAGCCCGGGGCCGAGCGCGATCCAGCCCGCGCGTGCCATGGCCTGCGCCTCGGCGTCGCGCCCGGCGGCAGGGCCGGGCGCCGCGGCCGCGAGACGCCAGGGCCCCGAAAGCTCCGGCGCGGGCGCATAGATGCGCGCCGCAGCCGGGCCAAACTCGGCCTCGCCGCGCGGTGAGAGACGGCAATAGCTGAGCCGCCCCTGGCGGCTGCGCAGGATCCAGCCGTCCTGGGCCAACCGGTGCAAGGCCACGCGCAGCGCACCGGGCTGGATGCCGATGCGCCCGGCAACCGCGCCCAGCGCCCGGGCAGGCGCCACGCCGCCACGCGGGCGCACCGAATCGCCGAAGATGGTGATCACCAGCGACCACACGCGCATCTCGCCCAGTTCCGCGAGAGCGGCGATCATCGCATCGGCGGGAAAGGGCGCGCGTGCTGTCATGATCCGGCTATAGCGCGCCATACCCGGCGCGGCCAGCGTGGGCGACGTTCAGAGCCGGGCGAAGCGCGCCTTCTGCGCCCCGGTCCAGCGCACATGCAGATGATGCCCGTCCTCACCGCGCGCCTCGGAGAGCACCACCCCCTGCGCGAAGAGCCAGGCGCGCCGCCGCCCCTCGCCGAAGCCGAGGTCGAGGTCTTCCTCCTGCACCGGCTCGGGCAGGCGCGCCGCGATCATCGCCTGCAACGCGTCGAGCCCTTCACCGCTCAGTGCGGAGGCCACCACCACGCCGTCGAGCCGCGCGGCACGCCCGCGCAGCGCGTCGGCCTCGGCTTCGGGCAGCGCGTCGATCTTGTTCCAGACCTCGATCATGCCTTCGGTCTGCGCCGCACCGAGCCCCAGTTCGGCGAGGATGGCGCGCACGTCGTCGGCCTGTGCCTCGCTGTCGGGATGGGCGATGTCGCGCACATGCACCACCAGATCGGCCTCGAGCACCTCCTCGAGCGTGGCGCGGAAGGCGGCGACGAGTTGCGTGGGCAGCGCCGAGATGAAGCCTACCGTGTCCGACATGATCACCTCCTGCCCCGACGGCAGGCGCAGTGCCCGCATCGTGGGGTCGAGCGTGGCGAAGAGCATGTCCTTGGCCAGCACCTCCGCGCCCGTCAGCTGGTTGAAGAGCGTGGACTTGCCCGCGTTGGTGTAGCCCACCAGCGCCACCACCGGCCAGGGCGTCCGCGCGCGTGCAGCACGGTGCAGCCCGCGCGTCTGCGAGACTTTGGCAAGCTGGCGGCGCAGGCGCATCATCTGCTCGTCGATGGCGCGCCGGTCGGCCTCGATCTGCGTCTCGCCGGGGCCGCCGACGAAACCGAGCCCGCCGCGCTGCCGCTCGAGGTGGGTCCAGGAACGCACCAGCCGCGTGCGCTGATAGGCGAGCGCGGCCAGATCGACCTGCAGAACGCCCTCGCGGGTGCGCGCACGGTCGGCGAAGATCTCGAGGATCAGCCCGGTGCGGTCGAGGACCTTCACTCCCCAGTGCTTTTCGAGGTTGCGCTGCTGGACCGGAGTCACCGGACCGTCGATCAGCACCAGTTCCGCCTCCGCGGCTGCGATGCGCGCCTTCAGCTCCTCGAGCTTGCCCGAACCGAAGAGCCAGCCCGCACGCGGCTTCGGCAGCGGCACCGTCTCTGCCCCGGCGATGGCGAGCCGCGGCAGCGCAGCGGCCAGCGCCACCGCCTCGGCAAGCGCCGGACCGGGTGCGCGGCGCGCGGGATCGCTGCGGATGTCGGGATGGAGGACCAGGGCGCGGGTCGTGCCCTCTGCCGCGGGGACCAGGTGATCACGCCCTGAAGCTTCACACCGTTCACCAGAAAGATCGTGACGGGGATCTTCGTCTTGCGGACATGGTTGAGAAAAACGTCCTGAAGGTTCTGCTTCTCGGCGGCCATTCTGTTTTGCCTTCTTCTGTCCCAACCTTGGGAATACTGCATATGCAGCATTGAATATGGACGGCCCGCGGCCGGATTTCCACCCAATTCCCGCGTTCTGCACGAAAATGCGCGGTGCGTCAGCGCTGCACGAAGGGATTGACCAGCGCGAGGATCGCCAGCGCCTCGACCCGGCCCAGCACCATCGCGGCTGCGAGAACCAGCTTCGCACCGTCGCCCAGCGTGTCCATCGGCACGCTGCCGAGCGCGGCGAGCGGCCCGGTGGTGGAAAGAGCCGCGATCGCGAGGGTGATCGCGGGCACGAAGCCCACGCCCGCCAGCGCCAGCCCGGCCATTACCGCGACGACCGAGAGCAGGAAGAGCATGAAGAACACCCAGGCGAGAAACGCACCCTCGCGACGGATGCGCCGCGCATTGGGTCCGGCACCGCCGACCGAGGAGGGATGCGTCAGCCGCTCCATCTCGCGCAGCCCGTGCTTGTAGAGCGCGTGCACCCGCAAGAGCTTGATGCCACCCGCCGTGGTGGCGATGCCACCGCCCATCAGCGCCAGCCCCATCAGGAACAGCCCCGTGGTCGAAAGCCCGGACCATGCCTGCGCCACATCCCATTCCGTGCTCACGAAGCCCGTGGTCGTCATGAACGAGAGGGTGGTGAAGAGCCCGCCCCAGAGCACGCGCAGCGCGGTGGCCACATCCTCCCGCTCGGAGAACTCCAGTGCCCCGACCCAGTGGCGCAGCAGCAGCAGCACCGGCAGCACCGCAAGGCAGATGAGCGCCACCTGAACCTCGCGGTCGCGCAGGAGCACCCGAGGCCGCAGTGCCCGCCGCCCGCCCGAGAAGGTGACATGCGACACCGCGAGGAACAGGAAGACGAAGATCAGCATCTCTCCCGGCACGCCCGCTGCCGCACCCTGCATCCCGCCGGTCACTGATATGCCGCTCGTCGAGATCGCCGACATGGCATGCACCACCGCGGCAAGCCCCGGCTCGCCCAGAAGTGCAAGCCCCAGCGCCAGAACGGCGGTCACGCCGCCGTAGATCGGCGCCAGCGCCTTGGCATGGCGCACGAGCCGTTCGCGCGGCGCCACATCGGTGCCGAAACTTCGACCGCTGCGAGCGTCGCGTGCCCGGCGCGCATCGCTCGCGCTGGCATGGATCTCGAAGCCACCGAGGTCGAGCGGCGCGAACACCGCCAGCGCCGCCACCCAGAACAGAAACCCGCCGAGCCAGGCCACCAGGGCCTTCCACAGCATCAGCGTTGGTCCCAGCCGCGCCAGCGGATCGGCGAAGACGCTGCCGCCAGTCGTTGTCAGCGCCGCCACCATCTCGACATAGAGGTTGACGAAGCGCGTGTCCGGCACCGCCTCTGCCATCGGTAGCGCCAGCGCCGCGGGCAGACCAACGAGAGAGGCGAGCAAGCCCCAGAGATAGACCCTCGGCGAGCGCGCGCCGCGTCCGTCGCCCGCCGTGGCAAGCCCGATCATGGCGCAGAGCACCAGCAACAGCAGCCCCTGCGAGAGGAAGGCCCATCCCGCCACCCTGTCGCCACTGGCGAAGCCGTAGAGCGCGGGCACCGCCATGGCCAGCGCCGCGACCGCCGCGAGCAGCACCGGAAACGGCAGGGTGGCCAACGCCCGCATCAGAAGTAATCGACCGAGACCTGCAACAGCCGCTCGACCTCGGCCACGTCGGCGGCAAGTGCGAAGAGCACGATCACGTCGCCCTCCTCGATGCGCACCGTGCCCGAGATGCGCACGAGCTTGCCGCCCTTCATCAGTCCGCCGACCAGCACGCTCTCGGGGAAATCGACGTCGCGCAGGAGCTTGCCCGCCAGCGGCGAGGAGGCCAGCACCTGCGCCTCCATCACCTCGGCCTCGGCATCGCCGATCGAGTAGATCGCGCGCACCCGGCCATGCCGGATATGGCGCAGGATCGACGAGACGGTGGCCGTGCGCGGGTTGATGAAGGCATCGATGCCGAGCGGCTCCATCAGCGAGGCAAGCGAGGGATCGTTGATCAGGCTGATGGCCAGCGGGCAGCCCGCAGCCTTGGCGCGCACCGCCGCCAGAAGGTTGGTCTTGTCGTCGTCGGT
>PHEG01000035.1:13333-15262 GCA_002842835.1 Alphaproteobacteria bacterium HGW-Alphaproteobacteria-2
GCGCGCAGCGTCGAGAAGAGTTCCGTGAGCTGGCGCAACGGCGTGTTGAGCACCGGGCAGTCCGGGTCGAGCACGATGCCCACGAGCAGCGCCTTGCCGTCGAGGAAACTCTGCGTATCGAAGGTCGCGGGCGCATAGAGGCGCCGGAGCGCCGCCTCCGCCACCTCGCGTTCGGGGTTGATGACCACGTCGATCGGCATGTGCTCGCGCCGGTAGAGATCGGAATAGATCGCCTGCTGGTAGCTGTTTGCCCGCAGCCGGGCGATCTTGCGCGGCACGGCGAAGATCGAGTGCGCCACCTGGCAGGTGACCATGTTCACCTCGTCCGAATGGGTCGCCGCCACGATCATGTCGGCGTCGCGCGCGCCCGCGGACTCGAGCACGTCGGGATAGGAAGCGAAGCCCACCACGCCGCTCACGTCGAGCGTGTCCACCGCGCGCTGGACGAGTTCGGGGTTGTTGTCCACGACAGTGACGCCGTTGCTCTCGGAGGCGAGATGCCGGGCGATCTGCCAGCCCACCTGGCCCGCGCCGCAGATGATGACCTTCATGCGATCCGTTCCCGGCCTTGCGATGCGCCGCGCCCGGCGAACCCGGCCATCGGGATGGCAGATGCCTCGCCGGGGGTCAAACGAATTGTCGGAATCCCTGCCGCGTCGCGCCGCCCATCAAGACCCGCCGGGCCCGGCCTCGGACTCGGTGTCGCGCGCGCCACCCCGCCAGGCGGTCATGCCTAGCGACTTCAGCTTGCGATGCAGCGCCGAGCGCTCCATGCCGACGAAGCTCGCCGTGCGACTGATGTTGCCGCCGAAGCGCGCGATCTGCGCCAGCAGATACTCGCGCTCGAAGGCCTCGCGCGCCTCGCGGAGCGGCAGAGCGGCGATCTCGGCGCCCAGAGTGAAGCCCCCCGCCCCGCCCGAACCGCCCTCGGAGCCCGGCAATTCGCGCACGGAAATCGGCCCGGTGCCGTCGCCTAGGATCAGGATGCGCTCGATCACGTTGCGCAACTGGCGCACATTGCCCGGCCAGCGCATGGTCTGCAGTGCTGCCACCGCCTCGTCCGACAATACCCGCTTAGGCAGGCCCTGGGTGCGGTGGAAGAGGTCGATGAAATGCGCCGCCAGAAGCGGGATGTCCTCGCGCCTGTCCGAGAGGCTCGGCACCGCGATCGGCACCACGTTGAGGCGGTGGTAGAGTTCCTGGCGGAAGCGCCCGGCGACGATCTCGGCGTCCAGGTCGCGGTTGGTGGACGAGATCACCCGATTGTCCACCCGCACCGTGTCGGTGCCACCGAGCCGGGTGAACTGCTGCTCGATCAGCACCCGCAGGATCTTGGATTGCGTGCCAGGCGGCATGTCGGCCACTTCGTCGAAGAAGATCACCCCGCCATGTGCCTGTTCCAGCAGGCCCGGCTCCACGCCGCGGTCGGCGCCCTCGCGGCCGAACAGCACCTCCTCCATGCGCTCGGGCCCGATGGTAGCGCAATTGACTGTAACGAAGGGGGCATCGGCGCGGTCGGAATGGGCATGGATGTAGCGCGCCGCGATTTCCTTGCCCGAGCCAGAGGGCCCGGTCAACATCACCCTGCCGTTCGAGCGGGTGACCTTGTCGAGCTGCGCACGCAGCGCGCGAAAGGCCGGGGCTGCCCCGATCATCTCGGTGGCGACGGCTTCCTGGCGCCGCAGGTCCATGTTCTCGCGCCTCAGCCGAGAGACCTCGACGGCACGCGCTATCACCAGAAGAAGCTGGTCGATGTTGAAGGGCTTCTCGATGAAGTCGTAGGCGCCTTGCTTGATCGCCGCCACGGCAATCTCGATGTTGCCGTGTCCCGAGATGATGACCACCGGGATGTCGGGGTTGTCGCGGCGCACCGTCTTGAGGATCTCGATCCCGTCCATCCGGCTGTCCTTCAGCCAGATGTCGAGCACG
>PHEG01000481.1 GCA_002842835.1 Alphaproteobacteria bacterium HGW-Alphaproteobacteria-2
CGAAGGCACGGGCGACATGGGCAGGGCAGATGCCCGGGATATCGGCACCGACGATGCACACCGGCCCCGGCGGCAGGCGGCGGAAGATGCGCCCCATCCTGTCGCCCAGATCGCCCCGGCCCTGCTGGATGCGCGGCAGATGCGCGGGCCAGACGCGGCTCGCCAGCCCCGCGGCATCAGGCGAGACGGCGAGCACCACCTGCCAGCGCGGATCGGCGGAAAGGCGGCGGATCAGCCGCGCGCTCTGGCGGCGGAACCACCAGGCGGCGGCGACCATGCCGATCTCGCGGCCGAGCCGTGTCTTCACCCGGCCCGGCTGCGGCTCCTTGAGCATGATCACCAGTCGCGCCCGGGCGCCCTGCCTCACCGCCGCACCCTCAGCCAGCAAAATAGTCGCACAGGATGCGCGCGTAGATCGCCTTCAGTTTCCGGATGTCCTTGACCGGCACATGCTCGTCGGTCTGGTGCATTGTCCGGCCGACGAGCCCGAACTCCACCACCGGGCAGTGCGCGCGGATGAAGCGCGCGTCCGAGGTGCCACCGGAGGTGGAGAGCGCCGGGGTGATGCCGGTCTCTGCCGTCACCGCACCCGCCACCAGATCGGAAAGCGGCCCCGGGGGCGTGACGAAACTTTCCCCCGAGACGCGGATCGCCAGCGAGAGCCGCACGCCGCTGTCGCCTTCTGCGGCGCGCGCCTCGGCGGCAAGCCATGCCGACAGGCTGTCCGGGGTATGCGCATCGTTAAAACGGATGTTCACGGTCGCGCGCGCCTCGGCGGGGATCACGTTGCTGGCCGGGTTTCCCGTGTCGATGGTGGTGATCGCCAACGTGGACGGGTCGAAATGCGTCGTACCCCCGTCAAGCCGGTGGCGCGCCAGCCGGTCGAGACAGCGCACCAGCACCGGCAACGGGTTGCGCGCACGTTCGGGATAGGCGGCATGCCCCTGCACGCCCCGCGCCACGATGTGCGCCGTAAGCGAACCCCGCCGCCCGATCTTGATCGTGTCGCCCAGTCGCTCGGGGCAGGTGGGCTCGCCTACGAGGCAGACGCTCATGCGCTCGCCCTTGGATGCCATCCAGTCGAGCAGCGCGCGCGTGCCATGCTCGGCCTCCCCCTCCTCGTCGCCGGTAATGGCGAGGATCATCGCGCCGTCGACCGCACCGGCCTGCGCGAAATCGGCGGCGGCGGCGGCGAAGGCGGCGACGCCCGACTTCATGTCGGCCGCGCCGCGCCCCCAGAGCATGCCGCCCGCGATCTCGCCGCCGAAGGGCGGGTGCATCCAGGCCGAGGGCTCGCCCGGGGGCACCACGTCGGTATGGCCATTGAAACCGAAGCTGCGCGGATGTCCCTTGGGCCCCCAGCGCGCGAAGAGATTGGCCACGCCGCCGCGATCCACCCGCGTGCAGGCGAAGCCCGCACCCGCGAGAAAGCGCTCGAGCAGCACCAGTGCG
>PHEG01000482.1 GCA_002842835.1 Alphaproteobacteria bacterium HGW-Alphaproteobacteria-2
AGGAGCCGCCGAGCAGGCCGATGCGCTGGCCGGGCTCTGCATGTGGGAAACCGTGGCGCATCCGAGCCCTCCGAACCGTCTGGCCGTTGTTGCGTTCCCGCCCGGCACTGTCAATCAGCGGGGTGGGTGCGGAAACGGGGGCTTGCGCAGCCAATTTGCCTGACTTAAGTCAAGCAAATGACCGATGATCTTGTCGCCCGCATCCGCCGCTTCAACCGTGCCGTCACGCGCGAGACGGGCGCGCTCGACAATTCGTTTCTCGATCGGGGGCGCCCGCTGGGCGCGGCACGCGTGCTGAACGCCATCGGCCGCGGGATGGGTGATCTGGGGCGGCTGCGCGCCTATCTGGGAATCGATTCCGGGCTGCTGAGCCGATTGCTGCGCGGGCTCGAGCGCGAGGGGCTGGTCGAGACACTTGCCGACCCGGGCGACGCACGCCGTCGCATCGCCCGGCTGACCGCGCAGGGCGAGGCAGAGTTCGCCGCTTACGAAGATCTTTCGAACGCCCGCGCCGCTGCGTTGCTCACCCGCCATCCGAGGCCCGAGGCGCTTGTCGCCGCGATGGACCTTGTCGCCTGTGCGCTGGGGCAGGAGCAGATCGAGACGGCGCAGGAAGACCCGCGCTGTGCGGTCGCCCTTGCCTGTCTTGCGTCATATTACGCGGAACTGGCGGGGCGGCTGCCGGGCGGCTTCGAGGTGGGCCGCTCGCGGGACCCGGAAGCTGCCGACATGTCCGCGCCGCGCGGCAGCTTCCGCGTGGCCTATGCCGACGGGCTGCCGGTGGGCTGCGTGGGGCTGAAGCGCAGGGAAGCTGACTGGGCCGAGGTGAAGCGGCTCTGGGTGGCCCCTGCGGCGCGCGGCCTCGGGTTGGCACGCCGTCTCATGGCCGAGATCGAGGCCGACGCGGGTGCGCTGGGCGTCAGGCTGCTGCGGCTCGATACGAACTCCGCGCTGGGCGAGGCCACCGAATTCTACCGCCGCAGCGGCTGGCGGGAGATCGCGCGGTTCAACGACGATCCCTACCCTGACCTGTTCTTCGAGAAGGCGCTTTGCGATTGAACCCGGCCCGGCCTGACACTAGGGTCGCGGCGATCCGGAACAGCGAAGATCAGGGGCAAGCAGGGCATGGCATCCTACCAGTATGTCTATCACATGGATGGCGTCTCGAAGACCTATCCGGGCGGCAAGAAGTGCTTCGAGAATATCCGCCTGAGCTTCCTGCCCGGGGTGAAGATCGGCGTTGTTGGCGTGAACGGCTCGGGCAAGTCCACGCTTCTGCGCATCATGGCCGGTATCGACAAGGATTTCTCCGGCGAGGCTGAACTTGACGGGAGCCTCGATGTGCGCGGCAACGTGATGCTGGGAGTGGCGGCGAAGAAGGCCAAGCTTGACCGCTTCAACGAGCTTGCCATGAACTACTCCGACGACACCGCCGAGGAGATGGCGAAGCTTCAGGACGAGATCGACGCAGAGAACCTTTGGGATCTCGACTCACAGATCGACGTGGCGATGGAGGCTTTGCGCTGCCCGCCCGACGAGGCGGAGGTGAGCACCCTCTCCGGCGGCGAGAAGCGGCGCGTGGCGCTCTGCAAGCTGCTGCTCGATGCCCCCGACATGCTGCTCCTGGACGAACCCACGAACCACCTCGACGCGGAAACCATCGCCTGGCTGCAACAGCACCTGATCGCCTACAAGGGCACGATCCTGATCGTCACCCACGACCGCTACTTCCTCGACGACATCACCGGCTGGATCCTCGAGCTGGACCGCGGCCGGGGCATTCCCTACGAGGGCAACTATTCCGCCTGGCTGGAACAGAAGGCGAAACGCCTTCAGCAGGAGGCGCGCGAGGACAAGGCGAAGCAGAAGACACTCGAGAAGGAACTCGAGTGGATCCGCGCCGGGGCCAAGGCGCGTCAGGCCAAGTCGAAGGCGCGCATCCAGGCATATGAGGAGATGGCCGGAAAGTCCGAGCGCGAGAAGGTCGGGCGCGCGCAGATCATCATCCCGAACGGCCCGCGGCTTGGTGGCAAGGTGATCGAGGTCAACGGCCTCGCCAAGCATCTGGGGGACAAGCAGCTGATCGAGGACCTGTCGTTCTCATTGCCCCCCGGCGGCATCGTGGGGGTGATCGGGCCGAACGGTGCGGGCAAGACCACGCTCTTCCGCATGCTGACCGGGCAGGAAAAGCCCGATGCGGGGGCCATCGAATACGGCGACACGGTGCAACTGGCCTATGTGGACCAGAGCCGTGACGCGCTCGATGCGGGCAAGACGGTGTGGGAGGAAATCTCGGGCGGGGCCGAGATCATCGAGCTGGGCGAGGCACAGATGAACTCCCGCGCCTATTGCGGGGCCTTCAACTTCAAGGGCTCCGATCAGCAGAAGAAGGTGGGCCTGCTCTCGGGCGGCGAGCGCAACCGGGTGCATATGGCGAAACTCCTGCGCTCGGGCGGCAACGTGCTTCTGCTCGACGAGCCCACCAACGACCTGGACGTCGAGACGCTGCGCGCGCTGGAGGATGCGCTGGAGGATTTCGCGGGCTGCGCGGTGATCATCAGCCACGACCGCTTCTTCCTCGACCGGCTCTGCACGCATATCCTCGCCTTCGAGGGCGAGGCGAGGTTCAAGAAGTTCGTGAGGTGAGAGATGGTCAATTTCATACTGTTCGTTATCCCAAAGGGAATCGCTTTTTCCTGTGGCGCTGGGATTTTTTCCTTACAATGGCTAATCGGAACCCTGGTCCTTGACTACGTTTCTGCCATCTTTAATGAAAGCTATAAAGCTCCTAATGGAGACTTTCGGAAGTTATCTAATGGTGAGTTTGGTGCAAGTGAATTGAATATTAAGATAGTCACCGTGAAGAAGTTTTTTATCTCTGCGATTTTCTTTGGGCTCGGGTATTTCGCGCAGTATCTCGGTTGGATGTGATGCTAAAACGCCGCAGGGTGGGGTTGCTCAAATATTCCCTTCGCCATCACTTGCTGCGGTCCGGTGCTAAAAAAAGGGTGGGATAAAAACCCACCTTACGCCTCGAAATCGAAGCCCTACAGGCGCTGGAGGACGCGCTGGAGGATTTCGCGGGCTGCGCGGTGATCATCAGCCACGACCGCTTCTTCCTCGACCGGCTCTGCACGCATATCCTCGCCTTCACGCCGCCTCGGCCCCGACGCGGTGGAGCCGAAGCGGGTGAGGTTCAAGAAGTTCGTGAGGTGACGTGCAGGGCAGGGAATTATCCGCCCTGCGTTCGCCCCAGGATTCCCGGGTCAGTTCGGCAGGATCACCGCGTCGATGACGTGGATCACGCCGTTCGTCGCCTCGATGTCGGCAGCGGTCACGTTGGCACCGTCCACCTTGACGCCGCTCGTGGCGTCGATGGCCACCGTGGTGCCTTGTACCGTCTCGGCCTCGAGCGTCTTGCCCGCGAGATCGGCGGACATCACCTTGCCCGGCACCACATGGTAGGTGAGAACGGCGACGAGTTGATCCTTGTTCTCGGGCTTCAGCAGGTTTTCCACCGTGCCCGCGGGCAGGGCGGCGAAGGCTTCGTCGGTGGGGGCAAAGACGGTGAAGGGGCCCGCGCCCTTCAGCGTATCGACGAGGCCCGCGGCCTCGACCGCGGTGACGAGGGTGGTGAAGCTGCCCGCAGCGACGGCGGTATCGACGATGTCCTTGCCATGGCCATCTGCCAGGGCCGGCGCGGCGAGCGCGGTGGCGGCGGTGAAGGCGAGAAAGGTTCTGCGCAGCATGTGATGCTCCCTTGGTTCAGCCGCTCCGTTGCGGCGAGTGATCGGTCTACGCGACTGTGGCCGGGCTGGATGTTGCCGGGTGCGGCGATCCGCGCGTGGCAAGGGGACGGCGGT
>PHEG01000483.1 GCA_002842835.1 Alphaproteobacteria bacterium HGW-Alphaproteobacteria-2
ACCACCATCACCGAGTCATCTCCGATGATGACGCCCGAATTGGGGTCGCCCTCGGCGGTGAAGGCATAAAGCCCCTCGCCGACTTCCGTGAAACTGGTCTTCTTCTCGGCGAGATCGCCCGCCGATGCGAAGGTCTTTGCCATTCCAAATCCTCCCCGGTGTCGAAGGCCGCCCCGGAGGGCGCGAGTCGAGTACGTTGCGCTTGCAACGATTAGCCGTTCCGGCCTTGTCATTCAAGATAGATGCAGCCCAAACGGATATACAGCCTGTGCTGCAACGGCTAGCCTCCGCGTCAGGGGAGGTACGCCATGGCCGAGGAGACCGGCACCCGGCTGACGCTCGCGGATGTCGCCCGTGCCTGCGGGGTGAGCGAGATGACCGTCTCGCGCGTGTTGCGCGGGCAGGGGCATGTATCGGCGGCGACGCGCCAGCGGGTGCTGGCGGCGGCGGGTGAGCTTGGCTATGTGCCGAACCGCATTGCCGGGGCGCTGGCCTCGCAGCATGTGGGGCTGGTCGGCGTGGTGGTGCCCTCGCTCTCGAACCTCGTCTTCCCCGAGGTGCTCGACGGCATCGCCCGGGGGCTGGAGGGCTCGCCGTTGCAGTCCTCGCGGGGCTGGAACATGCGCCCGAGACGCGGCGGATGCTGGCGGGCGCGGGTGTGCCGGTGGTCGAGATCATGGACGTGGACGGTGCGGCGGTGGATGCCTGCGTGGGCATCTCGCACCGGACGGCCGGGCGACGAATGGCCGGGGAGATCCTCGCCCGCGGCTACCGGCACATCGCGCTGCTCGGAACCGGGCAGGCGGCGGACCACCGGGCGCGCAAGCGCATGGAAGGTTTCGAGGCGGCGCTGTCGGCGGCCGGTCTCGCGCCCGTCGCACGCACGGCCTATGCAGGCGGGTCGAGCCTGGTGAAGGGGCGCGAGATGGCTAGCGCCGTGCTGTCCGAGGCGCCGGACGCCGATTTCCTCTATGCCGGCAACGACGTGATCGCGGCGGGGGCGCTCCTGCATTGCCTCGACGCCGGGCTGGCGGTGCCCGCGCGCATCGGGGTGGCGGGGTTCAACGGGATCGCGCTGCTCGCGGGGCTGCCACTCGCGCTGGCCACGATGGATGCGCGCCGCGCCGAGACCGGATGGCGCGCGGCGCAGATCGTGCTCGACCGCCTTGCAGGCGGTGCGCCGAACGGCCCGCTGCGCGAGGAACTGGAGCCGCGCCTCGTCGAAGGGGGCACGATGCGCCCGCTTGGGTGAGAGCCAAGGCAAAAGGGCGCACGGTGGGTGCGCCCTTTCCGTTTCGAGGCCCTGGCCGGGGGCTCAGGCCTGCTTGCGCTTGATCGGTGCCCAGATTTTCTTGTTGGTCAGATAGAGCAGCACCGACAGCAGCCCGAGCAGCAGAACGGCGGTCAGGCCCATCTCCTTGCGCGCCATCATCTTCGGCTCTGCCGCCCACATCAGGAAGGCCGCCACGTCCTGTGCCTGCTGCTCGATCGTTGCCTCGGTACCGTCGGCATATTCGACGTCATCGCCATAGAGCGGCTGCGCCATCGAGATCCAGCCGCCCGGGAAGGCCTCGTTGGCATAGAGCGTGGCACCCGCCTGGGTCTTGTCCTCGCCGGTGTAGCCTGCGAGCAGCGAGGCGATGTACTCCGGCCCGCCGATCCCGTTCATGAGCTGGTTGATACCCAGCCCGAAGGGTCCGTGGAAGCCTGCCCGCGCCTTGGCGATCACGCTGAGATCGGGCGCGCCCGCCCCCCTGTTCACCGGGAAGCGGTCTGCCGGGGTGCCCGGGCGTGTGTCGCCGGGGGCCGCGTCGTCAGAGTCGTCTGGCACCTCGAAGTTGGCGGCATAGGCGCGCACCTGG
>PHEG01000484.1 GCA_002842835.1 Alphaproteobacteria bacterium HGW-Alphaproteobacteria-2
GAAGATGGTGGTGCAGGCGCTGAGGGATCAGGGCGTCGAGGTGGTCTTCGGCTACCCGGGTGGCGCGGTGCTGCCGATCTATGACGAGATCTTCCAGCAAAACGACATCCGCCACATCCTGGTGCGCCACGAGCAGGGTGCGGTTCATGCCGCCGAGGGCTATGCGCGCTCGACCGGAAAACCGGGCGTGGTGCTGGTGACGTCCGGCCCGGGCGCAACCAACGCGGTGACCGGCATCACCGACGCGCTGATGGATTCGATCCCGCTCGTCGTGCTGACCGGGCAGGTGCCGACCTTCATGATCGGCAACGACGCCTTCCAGGAGGCCGATACCGTGGGCATCACGCGGCCCTGCACAAAGCACAACTGGCTGGTGAAGGAACCCGAGAAGCTGGCCGAGACGATCCACCAGGCCTTCCAGGTGGCCACCACGGGGCGCCCGGGGCCGGTTCTGGTGGACATCCCCAAGGACGTGCAGTTCGCCACCGCCACCTATCGCGGGCCGAAGGAGGCACGCATGGGTCATTACGCGCCGAAGGTGAAGGGGGACATCGAGGCGATCACCCGGCTGGTCGAGATGATCGAGAAGGCCGAGCGCCCGGTCTTCTACACCGGCGGCGGCGTGATCAATTCAGGCCCCGCGGCCACGCAACTGCTGCGCGAGTTCGTCGAGGCGACGGGGTTCCCCGTCACCTCGACGCTGATGGGGCTCGGGGCCTACCCGGCCTCCGGCAGGCACTGGCTGGGCATGCTGGGGATGCACGGGCTCTATCAAGCCAATCTCGCGATGCACGGCTGCGACCTTATGATCAACGTCGGCGCGCGCTTCGACGACCGCATCACCGGGAGGATCGCCGACTTCTCGCCCCATTCGCGCAAGGTGCATATCGACATCGACCCCTCGTCGATCAACAAGTCGATCCATGTCGATGTGCCCATCGTCGGCGATGTGGCGCATGTGCTGGAGGATGCGCTGCGGATCTGGAAGGCGCGCGGTCGCAAGACCCGCGCCGATGCGCTGGCCGCCTGGTGGGCGCAGATCGGCGAGTGGCGCGCGGTCGACTGCCTGCGCTTCCGCAACTCCGACAAGGTGATCAAGCCACAATACGCGCTGCAGCGGCTCGAGGCGCTGACGAAGGACCATCCCGCGCGCTACATCTGCACCGAGGTGGGCCAGCATCAGATGTGGGCGGCGCAGTTCCTGGGCTTCGACGCGCCCAACCGCTGGATGACTTCCGGCGGGCTGGGCACGATGGGCTACGGGCTGCCGGCCTCGATCGGGGTGCAGATCGCGCACCCCGACGCGCTGGTGATCAACGTGGCGGGCGAGGCGAGCTGGCTGATGAACATGCAGGAGATGGGCACCGCGGTGCAGTATCGCGCGCCGGTCAAGCAGTTCATCCTCAACAACGAGCGCCTCGGCATGGTGCGCCAGTGGCAG
>PHEG01000485.1 GCA_002842835.1 Alphaproteobacteria bacterium HGW-Alphaproteobacteria-2
AGAAGAACATCGGCGAAGCGACGCCGATCGGGCTCGCCCGCGGTCTGAACGCGCAGTGGACGAACGGCGGCCTGCTCTACGCGCCGCCCTTCCGCTGATTGCTGCACCGGGGCGCGCCGCAAGGCGCGCCCCCTCTCTTCCGGTTCTCAGCCTTCGGGCCAAGTACCGCCTGCGGCGAACCGCAGCCTTGGCCAACGGGGCGCGGTCGCAGGCTCAGACAGGGAAATGGGGATGGCCGTAAGCTCGGACCCGCCGCGCGAGTCTTTTCGTCTAGGCATGTTGCTCTATGACACGCGCTATCGCGCGGTCACGATCCAGGTCGTGGCGCTCATCGGCTTCATGCTTCTGGTGGCATGGCTCGTCGACAACACGCTCAACAACCTCGCAATCCTGGGCAAGCCGCTCGGCTTCGGCTTTCTCGCCAACCCATCCGGCTATGACATCAACCAGTCGCTGATCGCTTACAATTCGCAGAACACCCACCTGCGCGCGGCCGCCATCGGGCTGATGAACACGCTCGTCGTGGCGGCGATCGGCTGCGCCCTGGCCACGCTTCTGGGGGTCGTCATCGGCGTGCTGCGGCTCTCGAAGAACTGGATCGTCGCGCGGCTGATGTCGATCTGGATCGAGGGTTTCCGCAACGTGCCGGTGCTGCTCTGGATCGTGTTCTTCATGGCGGTGATGATCCAGACCCTGCCCGAGCCGCGCGCCTTCCGCAGCGGCGATGCCGCGATGCTTTTCTCGGAGAGCGTGGCGATCACCAACCGTGGTGTCTACATACCCGAACCGCTCTTCGCGCACGGCCTGGGAGACATTCCGGTGGCAGGCGGGCTCTTCTTCATCAGCGCCGATCTCATCGCCTTTCTGGCCGCGCTGATCGCGGGGGTGCTGCTGGCGGGCTGGCTCAAGCGGCGCGCCGACCGCATCCAGGAAGCCACCGGCGAGCGCCCGGCCACCTGGCATGTGCGGCTGGCGAGCGTGGTCTTGCCGCCCGCGCTGGTGCTCGTCGCGCTCGGCTTCCATCTCGGTTACCCAGAACTCAGGGGGTTCAACTTTCAGGACGGCATCCACCTGCGCAACTCGCTGCTCGCGCTTACCCTCGCGCTGGCACTCTATACCTCGGCCTTCATCGCCGAGGTGGTGCGCGCGGGCATCCTCTCTGTCAGTCACGGCCAGACCGAGGCCGCCTATGCGCTGGGCTTGCGTCCGAACCGCACGATGAACCTGATCATCCTGCCGCAGGCCCTGCGGGTGATCATCCCGCCGCTCATTTCGCAGTATCTCAACCTCACCAAGAACTCCTCGCTCGCCATCGCCGTGGGCTACATGGACATCACCGGCACGCTGGGCGGCATCACCATGAACCAGACGGGCCGCGAACTCGAATGCGTCATGCTGCTGATGCTGTGCTACCTGGCGATCTCGCTGTCGGTCTCGAAATGCTGCCCGAGCAGGCGCCGCCGCCGTCCGAGGTGGGGATGATCGGGTGGGTGCGCGCCAATCTCTTCAGCGGCTGGTTCAACTCCATCGCCACGCTGGTCTCGCTCGCTGTGATCTGGTGGATCCTGGCGCAGATCATTCCCTGGATCTTCCAGTCCTCCTGGACGGCGACCTCGCTCGATGAATGCCGCAGGCAGATCGAGGAGGCCTTCGGGCACAGCTCCGGCGCCTGCTGGGCGGTGATCCGCGAGCGCTATCTGCAACTGCTCTACGGTTTCTACCCGCCGCGACTCTACTGGCGCATCAACCTCAGCTTCCTGCTGCTGCTGGTCGCGCTGGCGCCGGTGCTCTTCGCCGGCCTGCCGCGGCGGATGCTGTGGTTCTCCGGCCTCTACCCCTTCCTTGCCGCCTGGCTCCTGTGGGGCGGCTCGGTCTGGAACCCGGTGGCGGTGATCGCGGGTTTTGCCATCGGCTATCTGGCTTTCGTCCTGGTCGCGCCGCGTGCGGGCAGCCTGGCGGGGGTCATCGCGGCCATCCTGGCGCCCCTCGTGTGGTGGTTCCTGCTGCTCGGTCCCGTCGTGGCCGCGCTGCAGGGCGCGCTGCCTATCGGGATCGAGGCAGTGGAGAGTCGGCAGTTCGGCGGCTTCATGCTGTCGGTCACCATCGGCATCACGGGCATCGTGGCCTCGCTGCCGCTCGGTATCCTGCTGGCGCTGGGG
>PHEG01000486.1 GCA_002842835.1 Alphaproteobacteria bacterium HGW-Alphaproteobacteria-2
TCGCGCACCGTGCCCTTCGTCGCCAAGGCGACCGACAGCGCCATCGCCTCGATCGCCGCGCGGCTGATGGCGGGCGAGAAGCTTTCGGCCTTCCCGCTGCGCCCCGAGCGCAAGCCGATGACCGAGAACATGAAGCCAGAACCCATCGGCGACCCGATGACGCGCGCACGGCCCGAGACGCCCTGGTTCTCGGTCAAGGAGGCGGTGCTGCCCTTCGCCCGCTTCCCCGGCGTTGATACGATCCTGGGGCCGGAAATGCGCTCCACCGGCGAGGTGATGGGCTGGGACCGCTCGTTCCCGCGCGCCTTCCTCAAGGCACAGATGGGCGCGGGCGTGCACCTGCCGGAAACGGGGAAGGTGTTCCTTTCGATCCGCGACGCCGACAAGACGGCACCGATGGCCGAGTGTGCGCGCATGCTGGTCGAGATGGGTTTCGAGATCGTGGCCACGCGGGGCACGGCGGGCTTCCTTACTGCCGAGGGCATCCCCTGCCAGATTGTCAACAAGGTCTACGAGGGGCGCCCCAACATCGTGGACATGATGAAATCCGACACCATCCAGCTTGTCATGAACACCACCGAGGGCGCGCAGGCGGTCGAGGACAGTCGCGAGATCCGCTCGGTCGCGCTGATGGACCGCATCCCCTATTTCACCACCGCGGCGGGTGCCCATGCCGCAGCGCTGGCCATGAAGGCGCGCGGAGAGGGCCCGGTGGGGGTCGAGGCGTTGCAGGGCTGAAGGGTTGCGGGCGGCGGCGGCGCCCTCTATCTAGGGGGCGAGAGGTTGGCGCGGGCAAGCGCCTCGCCAACCCGGTCAGGTCCGGAAGGAAGCAGCCGTAACGAGCCCCGCTTGGGTCGTTGTCCAGCCTCTCACCCTCCCATCGGTCATGGGATGGCGCCGATCAGGCGCAGTGCGGCATCGAGGGGCGACCAGTCCGCGGCTGTGAGCCGCATGGGCAAGGTCAGCACCTGGCTGCGGAAGCCGGGCGGTAGTGCCGCCGCCTCGGCTTCCCCCGCGACGAGCTGTGCCCTTTCGCGGCGCGCCTCCGCCACCAGCCGTGCGCAGAGTGCGGCGGAGACCCGCCCGCGCTGATCCAGAGCTACGGCCCGCAGCACCTCGGCCCCCTCTCCCGTCAGCGCCGCCGCGATCGGGCGCGCGTCCCCGCGCGCGATGACGATGGCACGCAGGCCGGACCACGCCATGCCGGTGGCGAGCGGGCCGAGCGTCGCCTCCTGAACCGGCGGCAGCGCCGTTCCCTGCCAACGGCGCAGGAAGGCCCGCCGCGCCAGCGCCGTGCCCGAGAGGATCAGAAGCCCGCTCTGCGCGAGCATCGGCTCGAGAGGTGCGCGAAGCGGCCCGGCGGGCAGGGGCAGGCCGTTGCCGAAACCCGTTGTCGCCGCCACAAGCAGGATCGCTAGCCGCGCGCCGCCGCCGC
>PHEG01000487.1 GCA_002842835.1 Alphaproteobacteria bacterium HGW-Alphaproteobacteria-2
AGTGCCGGACCGGCCACAAGCGCCAGCGCGGTGCTGGCGAGGATGAGAGTACGTTTCATCGGAAAACCCCGTGTTCTTGACCGCCCCTCAGCGGGACACTGGTGAATTACTTCGGAGTGAGGGGATTGGCTGTATCCCTGATGCAACAGCCAGATTTTAATGTTCAAGTAGTTGGAAAATATAAAAATTTATTTATGACAGATTCATGACAGGATTTGAATTAGAATTCTTGAGCAGTGTTTGTGCCCAGACATGCGGGCCCACAACAATTTGTAAAAACTTCATGACACCGCCTGATGGTCGCGACAATTTTCCAAAAAGCAGCTCGCGCGCAGAAACTTTGTTCTCTGCACGCGATGGTCGGGAGCTTGACAAGTCTATTTGTCACTTCTGGCTGGGCGGCCTGTGCTCTCGAAATTGTGAGATCGGCGCGCGGCCCCGGGCTGGACAGACACCCGCCCCCATATATCCTCTCGCAGCGACAGGCAATACCGCAGGAGGATCCGACATGACGACAGACACCCCCGGTCTCACCCGCCGCGCGGCACTCGGCGCGGGCCTTGCCCTGCCGTTCGCCGCGGCGCTGCCCGCGCAGATCCATGCCGCAGCCCCCCTGCGCGAGCCGAAACTGCAGCGCGCGAACCGCTTCACGCGCGGCGCCTTCGAGTTCCACGCGCTCCAAGTCATGAGCATGATCCGCGACGAGCCGCAAAGCATCTTCGGGCTCAACGTCTCGGCCGAGGAGTTCGCCGAGGTCGCCGCCGCGAACCGCATCCCGACCGACAGGATGGGCTTCTCCTTCACCCCAACACTGGTGAACACCGGCGCCGAGCTGGTGCTGTTCGACACAGGGCTCAACCCCGGCGTCATCACCGCGGCGCTGGCCGAGGCGGGCTATACCCCCGACCAGGTGGATACCGTGGTGATCACCCACATGCACGCCGATCACATCGGCGGATTGATGGGCGAGGGCGGCCCCACCTTCGCCAACGCCCGCTACCTCACCGGGCGCGCCGAGTTCGATTTCTGGGCAGCGGCGGGCAACGAGGCGTTCGACAAGAACATGCGCCCGCTGGCCGAGAAGACAACCTTCATCGAAGATGGCGGCAGCGCGGGCGCGGGCATGACCGCGATCGACGCGCCGGGCCACACCGCGGGCCACATGGCCTGGATGATCGAGAGCGAGGGCGCGCCGCTTCTGCTGATGGCCGACACGGCCAACCATCACGTCTGGTCGCTGGCCCACCCCGACTGGGAAGTGCGCTTCGACCGCGACAAGGCGCAGGCGGCAGCGACCCGGCGGCGGCTTCTGGGCATGGCTGCGGACGACGGCATCCCGGTGCTGGGCTATCACATGCCCTTCCCGGCGACCGGCTTCATCGAGCGGCGCGGCGACGGCTTCCACTGGGTGCCGACGACCTACGAGCTGGCTC
>PHEG01000488.1 GCA_002842835.1 Alphaproteobacteria bacterium HGW-Alphaproteobacteria-2
TCGCCATGATCCTCAGATGCGTCTGCCCCGGGGCAAGGGCGGGCGGAGGCGGCAATCTGGGTGTCATCCGCTCTCCTGTGTCGTCACGGGCATCGGCGCAACACAACCTTAGCTTGCAATTTTTCATTGACCATCACTTTTGAGCGAGTGTTTGCGCGGCGTCGCCAGGCGTGGCAAACACGTGCCGGGGAGAGAGTCATGGAACTTGCCGAGACAGTGACCTTTGCGGGCACGGGTCGCGACCGGGCGGGGGCAGAGCGCGCCGATCCGCTGGCCGTGGCACGGCTGCTCGCGGAGCCCGCCGCGCGTGCGCTGCCGCTCTGGCGCGGCAAGCCGCTCTATACCGGTGCAGGGCATGGTCGACTCGGCTGGCTGTCCCCCGATCACGCCGTCTTCGCGCAGCGCCGCGAGACCGAAGTGTTTCTGGGCCAGTCCGCCGACGGTCCGCGCTTTGCGATCGACATCACGCCCTGGCAACCCGCCGATGCCGACGCCGAACAGGCGCGGGCCTTCTTCGACCCGACCGAGCAGCACCACCCGGCTCTGCCCGAGGACTGGTGCTTTGCCGAACTGCGCAGCGGCATGGCAGCGCTTTCCGCCGAGGATGCGGAACTTGCGGCGACCGCCCGTGCGCTCCTGGGCTGGCACGCGAGCCATGGCTTCTGCGCCGCCTGCGGGGCGGCCTCGCAACCCTCCATGGCGGGCTGGCAGCGCGACTGCCCGGACTGCGGCACAAAGCATTTCCCGCGCACCGATCCTGTGGTCATCATGCTGGTGACGGAGGGCAATTCGGTGCTGCTCGGGCGCTCGCCGCAATGGCCCGAGCGGATGTATTCGCTGCTCGCCGGGTTCGTGGAGCCAGGCGAAACGGTTGAAGCGGCGGTGCGCCGCGAAGTTGCCGAGGAGACCGGCGTGCGCGTCGGGCGGGTCGGCTACCTTGCCTCGCAGCCCTGGCCCTATCCTTCGTCGCTGATGATCGGCTGTCAGGCCGATGCCGAGACCCGGGCGCTTCGCATCGATCACGCGGAGTTGGCCGACGCGCGCTGGTTCACCCGCGAGGATCTCGCACGCATCTTCACGGGCGAGGATGCCACGGTACGCAGATATCGAAATCCCCATCGAGCAGGCCTTCGCGCGGCTGGCGGATTTCGATGCGGTGGAGCGCATGGCGCTGCGACGCGGCACCGATATCACCCGGCTCGACTCCGCGGGTCCCGTGGCCGCGGGCACGACCTGGGACACGCGGCTTGTCCTGCGCGGGCGCAAGCGCCGCGTGATGGCCAGGCTCGCCGAGTTCGTGCCGCCGGGCCTTATGCAATTCGAGGCCAGTTCCGACTCCTTCGAGGCCGATTTCCGGGTCGAACTCACGGCGCTGTCGCGTGCGCGCACCCGCGTCGGGGTCACGCTCGACCTGCGGGCGCGCACGCTGCCGGCACGGCTCATGATGCAATCGGCCCGACTGGCCAAGAACCGGCTCAACCGTCGTTTCAAGAAACGCGTGTCCGCCTACCTGTTCGAGGTGGAGGAACGCCACCGTCGCGCCAACGGCGGCAACTGAGCCGGGTCAGCGGCGCGCCGGATCGGCCGGATAGACGCCGAGGATGGCCAGCAGGCTGGTGAAATAGCCGAGTTCTTCCAGCGCGCGTGCCACCGGCGGGTCGTCGGGGTGGCCCTCGATGTCGGCATAGAACTGCGTCGCGGTAAAGCTGCCGCCGACCATGTAGCTCTCGAGCTTTGTCATGTTCACGCCGTTGGTGGCGAAACCGCCCATTGCCTTGTAGAGCGCGGCGGGAATGTTGCGCACCTGGAAGACGAAACTGGTGATCATGCCGGTCTCGCCGCGTCGCGACATGTCCGGTGTGCGCGACATGACGAGAAAGCGCGTGGTGTTGGTGTCCTGGTCCTCGATGTGGCGTGCCAGCACGTCGAGCCCGTAGATCTCGCCCGCAAGCTCCGATGCCAGCGCGGCCTGTGACGCATCGCCCGCCTCGGCCACCAGCCGCGCCGCGCCAGCGGTATCGGCCGCCGTCACGCGCTCGATGCCGTGCAGCTTGAGAAACCCCGTGCATTGGCCTAGCAGGACGGCATGGCTGAGCGCGCGGCGGATCTGCGCGAGACTGCTGCCGGGCAGACCGAGCACGTTGATGTGCACCCGGATCAGCACCTCGTCCACGATATGCAGCCCCGAAGCGGGAAGCAGGCGGTGGATGTCGGCCACGCGCCCGTAGATCGAGTTCTCTACCGGCAGCATGCCCAGATCGGCGCTGCCGTCCTGCACGGCCGCGATCACGTCCAAGGCGATCCTGCCGGTCATGGCGGGGTTTCCGTCTTTTCGGCCCGTTGCGGGCGTTTGGTCGCGCTTAGTATACCTTGCATGCCGGGGGGGGAAGCCTGTAGATCACTGCCAGCCAGGGAAAGGTGGGTTCCCCACGCAGGAAAAGAGAACGGATCACATGTTCGACACGATGACACTGACAAAGGCCGTGGGCTCTGTTTGCGGGGCTCTTCTGTTCCTGCTGCTGGCGGGCTGGGCGGCGGAATCGCTCTACCATGTCGGCGGCGGACATGGGGAACATGATCAGGCCTATGTCATCGACACCGGTTCGGATGATGCCGCCGATGCGCCCGCCGCGGAAGAGGGCCCCGATTTCGCCACGCTCATGGCCGGTGCCGATGCCGCGAAAGGGGCCTCGAGCTGGAGCAAGTGCCGCGCCTGCCACGCGCTCGAAGAGGGCAAGAACGGCGTCGGTCCCTATCTCGCCGGGATTATGGGTCGCGATGTGGCCGCAGCTTCGGGCTTTGGCTATTCCGACGCGCTCAAGGCGATAGAGGGGAGCTGGACAGCCGAGCAGATGGATGCCTGGCTCACCGATCCGAAATCCTTTGCACCGGGCAACAAGATGACCTTCGCGGGCATCCGCTCGCCCGAGGAGCG
>PHEG01000489.1 GCA_002842835.1 Alphaproteobacteria bacterium HGW-Alphaproteobacteria-2
CAATGCTGCAGCGTCGCGCAGCACGGCCTCGACCTCGGGCGTGAAATCGCCGCCGTCGCGATGCGCGGCGCCGGAATGCAGCACGAGCGGCGCCAGCAGACGGAAGGCGGCCCGCCCGCCCTTGCGCGCCCCCAGCAGGAAGCGGGTGGCCGGGCGCCCGCCACGCGGCAGCAGAGGCAGCACCACGAGACTTCCCAGCCGCGCATCGAGGGCGCCCAGCACATCGGGCAGGCGCGCCGCCTCGTGGATGAGCGTCAGCCGCCCCCCGGGCAGCAGGCGGCGCGCCGCCAGATCGGCCCACGCAGCCAGCGGCGCGGCCTCGCGCAGCGCCGTCTCGCGCCCGGCATCGGCGGCGGCGGTTCCTGCACCGGGGCGGAACCAGGGCGGGTTGCAGATGACATGCTCGAAGCCTCGCCCTCGCAGCGCCGCGGGCGGCGTCGAGACATCACCCTCGATCACCTCGAGCGGCAGCCGGTTCTCTGCCGCATTGCGCCGCGCCAGCGCCGCATAGGCCGGTTGCAGCTCCAGGCCGGTCAGCGTGAGTCCGGCCACCCGAGCCCCGAGGCAGAGGCTTGCGACACCGGTGCCGCAACCGAGTTCCAGCACCCGCTCGCCCGGACGCGCAGGAACCGCGGCGGCCAGCAGCACCGCATCCACCGCCGCACGGAAGCCTGCCTTCAGCTGATGGATGGTCAGCCGACCGCCGAGGAAAGCGTCGCGGCTGAGTTCGCAATCGGCGAAGGCACTCACCGCGGCGAGGGCTCCAGCCCGTTGTCGCGCAGAACCGCTGCGGATCGGAAATCGAGAATGCTCATGTGGACGTCCATTTCGAAGCAGTCTATACCCTCGCCTCTGAGTAACGCGGTGGCGAAGGCGATTTCCGTGAGATCGTTGCTGCGAAGGAGTTCTCTCATGCCCCCGACAGTGCGACAGGCCGAAGCGCTTGTCGAGCCGAAGGAAGACCTGATGAGCCTCGACGGGAGCGCCGGTCGGCCGATGGACATGCTCGCTGCCCGTCTGGCGGACGACATGGCCCGGGTCAACGCGCTGATCCGCGAGCGCATGGCCTCGGAACACGCACCGCGTATCCCCGAGGTGACCGCGCATCTGATCGAGGCGGGCGGCAAGCGCCTGCGGCCCTTGCTCACACTCGCAGCGGCTCGGCTCTGCGGCTACGAGGGCGAGCACCACATCCGCCTCGCCGCGACAGTGGAGTTCATCCACACGGCAACGCTTCTGCACGACGATGTGGTGGACGAGAGCAAACAGCGCCGCGGGCGGCCCACGGCCAACCTGTTGTGGGACAACCAGTCCTCCGTGCTGGTTGGCGATTACCTCTTCGCGCGCTCCTTCGGGCTGATGGTGGAAACCGGCTCGTTGCGGGTACTCGACATCCTGGCGCGCGCCTCTGCCACAATCGCCGAGGGCGAGGTGCTGCAACTGAGCGCGGCACGCAACATCTCGGCCACAGAGGACATCTACATGACGGTGATCCGCGGCAAGACCGCGGCTCTGTTCGCGGCTGCCTGCGAGGTGGGCGGCGTGGTCGCCGGGGCCGACGAGGCTCGGGCTGCGGGGGAAGGTGATCTGGAGCGCGCGCAGGCGGTGCTGGCGCGCCATGGCACGCTGGAGAGCACGCGCGCCACGGCGCTCGCCTGGGCCGAGCGTGCGCGCACGGCGCTGGAGCCACTTCCCGCGCACCCGCTTAAGGAAATCCTGGCCGGGCTTTCGGCCTATGTGGTGGCGCGCATCAACTGAGGATACGCCCCGCTTCCACCCACCAGCGGGGATGCGCGGTGCAGAGGCGGCGCGCGGCGGCCTCGGCCTCGCTCGCGGCGGCGAAAAGTCCGAAACAGGTGGCCCCCGATCCCGACATGCGCGCGAGCAGGCATCCTTCCATCGCCGCGAGCGCGGCGCGCACTTCGACAATGGCGGGGGCGAGCGCGCAGGCAGGGGCCTCCAGATCGTTGCGCTGGCCTGCGAGCCAGGCGGCCAGCGCCGCAGCATCGGACCAGGCGGGCAGCGGTTCCGGCAGCGGCAGGTTCTCGCGGCTGGCGAGGGCGCGAAACACCTCGGGCGTGGCCACGGCGATGCCGGGGTTTGCCAGAACCGTCCAGACGGGAGGCAGCGCGGGCACGGGCGAGAGGCGCCCGCCGATGCCACGCAGCCGCGCTGGCCGTCCAGCGAGACAGACCGGCACATCCGCGCCGAGGGCGAGCACCGCCTCGGGCGGAGGCGTCGGCACACCCCGCAGTCGAGCCAGCGCGCGCAAGGTTGCCGCCGCATCCGCAGAGCCGCCGCCGATGCCCGAGGCCACCGGCAGGCGCTTTTCCAGCGTGGCGGACAGCCCATCTGCCCCGCCCAGCGCCAGGGCGCGGCGCACCAGGTTCTCGGGGCCCGCATCGAGCCCGTCTGCAAAGCGGCCGGAGACGGTGAGCGGCGGCGCGCCCGGCACATCGTGCAGGCTCACCACATCGCCGATCGAACAAAAGGCCACGAGACTGTCGAGCAGGTGATAGCCGTCCGCCCGCCGCCCGGTGACGTGCAGCGCAAGGTTCAGCTTGGCGGGCGCGGGTTCATCAATTTGCATTCCGGCTCTGGGTCTTCGCCTCTTCCTCGGCGAGCACGGCATCGAGCCCGGCCTCGATCTTGCGGCGGATGCGGGCGGCTTCGGCGGGTTCGGGTTCGAAGGAGAGCGCGCGCTGCCACTGGAAGCGGGCCTCGCGCTGG
>PHEG01000490.1 GCA_002842835.1 Alphaproteobacteria bacterium HGW-Alphaproteobacteria-2
GCGTGCGGGCGCCCGCATCGCCGACTGGATCGCTCCGGCGAGCGAGGCGTCGTCGAATGAGAGCGCTTATCGTATCGCCGTGGAACTGCCCGGGGTGGAACCCGAGAACGTGGAGCTTTCCATCGACGACGGCGTGCTGACGCTGAAGGGCGAGAAGAAGACCACGCGCGAGGAGAAAGGCGAGACATGGTATTTCTCCGAGCGCCAGTATGGTGCCTTCAGTCGCTCGTTCCGCCTGCCGCCGGATTCCGATGCGGCGAAGGTCAAGGCCGACATGAAGGACGGCGTGCTCACGGTGACGGTGCCGCGCCGCGGTGAGGCGCAGACGGAGGGGAGGAGGATCTCCATCGCGCGGGGCTGACCCCGCTCAGCCCTGGCCGGAGAAGTAGCCGAGAGCCGCCGCGGCGGCGAGTCCGAGCACCAGCGCGGCGGCGACCTTCCAGACCGACCAGGGCCTCTCGCCCGAGACCGCGCCGGTCTGCCCGTTGACGACGAAGCGGTAGGCCCGGCCGCGATAGCGGTAGGCGGCTGTCCAGACCGGCAGCAGCACATGCTTGAAGGTTACGCCCGAGACCTCGGTCTCGATGACGTCGATCCGTTGCCGGTCGCCGCCGATGTCGAGGCGCACGTCGCGGGCGATGGTGGCGTCCATGATCTGGCGCGCCCGCGTGAAGCCTTCGTCGAGCGGCACGGTGTAGCCCTCGGCACGGAACCCGGCGAGGTAGTCGGGCGTGTAGGGCACGAGGCCCGAGAGATCCCAGGGCGCCAGGGCATCCGTGTGCTGCCGGGGCAGCGACCTGGCAGCCAGCACCAGCACGTCGTCGAAGACGCGCGCCACCCTGCCGGAAACCGGGGTCCAGTCGATCTTCTGCACCCTAACGGTCCGGTCCTTGCCCTCGCCGCGCCCGATGCGGTTGACCCAGTAGGTGCGCCCGCGTGCGCCGCGATAGGTCGAGCGGGTGGCAGCGTCATAGGTCCAGAACGGCACATAGATGCCCGCAAGCCGCCGCCCCTTGCGGGCGTATTGCGCGAACCCCGAGGGCGCGAACCACAGCCGCCCCAGCCAGCGCGCCATGGCGGCCTGCGCCGTCGTCTCGTCGAGCGCGAAGGGAATCAGCGCCTGCGGCTTGATGCGCCGCTGCGTCCCGGTGTCGGCGACGACCGGGCTGGCGCAGAAGGGGCACTCTTGCGCATGCACGACCGGGTCGAATTCGATGTCGGCACCGCAACTGTTACAATGGGCGGTGCGGATGTCCTCGGTATCTGCCTGCGGCAGCTTCTCGGCCAGGGCAGTGCGAAAATCCTTCTCGCGGATGGCGGGGGGTGCCGCGCTGCGCTCGATCGTCTCCTCGTGGCCGCAGTGGTCGCACACCAGCCCCGCGCCGCCGGGGGCAAAGCGCAGGTCGGCACCGCAGGCAGGGCAG
>PHEG01000491.1 GCA_002842835.1 Alphaproteobacteria bacterium HGW-Alphaproteobacteria-2
CGCGGCATCAGGCCCGAGATCGCGGTGGGCAACGACTACCGCGACTATTCGCTGGCGATCAAGCAGGCGCTGATCCTCGGGCTCGTGCAGGCGGGCATTCATGTGCGCGACATCGGCACGGCGTTGAGCCCGATGGCCTATTTCGCGCAATTCCACCTCGATGCGCCCGCCGTCGCGATGGTGACGGCAAGCCACAACCCGAACGGCTGGACCGGGGTTAAGATGGGCTTCGAGCGCCCGCTCACCCATGGTCCCGACGAGATGGCGGAGCTGCGCGACATCGTGCTGGACGATCGCGGGATGGCGCGCCCCGGCGGCGGATGGGAGCGGGTGGAGGGCGTGCGCGCGGCCTATATCGACGATCTGGTGGGCGACTTCCGCCTGTCGCGTCCCCTGCGTGTCGTCTGCGCCACCGGCAACGGCACGGCGGGCGCCTTCGCCCCCGAGGTGCTGGAGCGCATCGGTGCGGACGTCATCCCGCTGCACACCGAACTCGACTACGGCTTCCCGCACTACAACCCCAACCCCGAGGCCATGGAACGGCGACGGCGACCGCTGCGGCGTGGTGGACGACACGGGCGAGGAGATCTTTGCCGACAAGGTGGGCGTGATCCTGGCGCGCGACCTCGCGCGGCTCCACCCCGGCGCCATCTTCGTGGCGGACGTGAAATCGACGGGTCTCTTTGCCTCGGACCCCGAGTTGCAGCGGCTGGGCGCGAGGGCCGATTACTGGAAGACCGGCCACAGCCACATGAAGCGGCGGGTGCATGAACTCGGCGCGCTGGCGGGGTTCGAGAAATCGGGTCATTACTTTTTCGCGCCGCCGATCGGGCGGGGCTATGACTGCGGGCTCCGGGTTGCGGTCGAGCTTTGCAAGCTGCTCGACCGCAACCCGGGTCAGCGCATGTCCGACCTGCGCCGCGCGTTGCCGCAGACATACTCCACCCCAACCATGTCGCCGCATTGCCCGGATGCCGAGAAATACGCGGTCCTCGAACGCCTGGTTGCGCGATTGCAGGCGTTGGCGGCGGCCGGCGCGCGCCTCGGCGGGCGGACGATCCGCGCGGTGGTTACGGTGAACGGCGCGCGGATGATGCTGGAGAACGGCGCCTGGGCGCTGGTGCGCGCCTCGTCGAATACGCCCAATCTGGTCGTGGTCTGCGAAAGCCCCGAGAGCGAAGCGGAACTGCGCGCAATCTTCGCCGACCTCGACGCGGTGATCCGTACCGAGCCCTCCGTGGGGGCCTACGACCAGACGTTCTGAGCGTGATGCGGACCGTGAAAAGGCACTTGAACGCCCCGGCCCGCGCGCGTATTCAGGCGCCCGTCGTTGGGGTGTAGCCAAGTGGTAAGGCAACGGTTTTTGGTACCGTGTACCGTAGGTTCGAATCCTACCACCCCAGCCAAATCTCGTTTTTCGAGGCATCGTCGCGTTGCCCGCATTCCAACGGGCAGCAATGGCCGTGGTTTCTGCCGATGGATCAGGCGGTTGGCGGAAGGTGGCTACCACCTCGCGCACCACGCCGAGGGGCGAAGCCACACATCGATGGCTCTGCCAGGCTCGAGCTTGTTGCGTCTGACCAAGCCCGCGCGACCGGTCAGATCGTGATCCCGCCGTCAATGGCGATGGCCTGACCAGTGACGAAAGCGGCGGCGTCCGAGGCGAGATAGAGAACCAGGGCGGCGATCTCGGGCGCTTCGGCGAGTCGGCCCATCGGTTGGCGCGCGGTGAAGGCGATGCGCGCGGCTTCATAATCTCCGGTATCGCGCAGGCGTTGCTGGAGCGATGGCGTGTCAACTAGTCGATGGCGATGGATTTCGTCAGGCCGATCACGGCGGCCTTTGTCGCGCCATAGGCAAAACGGTTGGGCAGCCCCTTCATGCTGGAACAGATCGACGCCACGTTCAGGATCACGCCCTGCTCCCGGTCCAGCATTCCGGGCAGGACGGCTCGTGTCATCTCGTAGATCCCGGTGACATTGACGTTGAACGACCGGTCCCAGTCGGCACGCGAAGTCTCGAGGATCGAGCCATGCGCAACGATCCCTGCACAGTTGAACAGGATATCGACATGCCCCGCAGCGCGACCCATAGCGGCCACGGCGTCGGGGTCGGTGACATCCAGCGCGGCCGTGTCGATCCTGCCCGCCCCGTCGGCGAGATCTCGCAGCGATGCGGGATCGGCATCGGTGGCGACCACCTGCCCGCCCTCGGCTGCAAAGAAAATCTCATTTCCGTCCCCGCCCCCATGACCAGACCTGCGTCCCGGCACCCGGCGGTTACGTGCTCCGACCGGGTCTGGATCCCGCGAGTGTGCGGCGCAAGGCCTGGCGGGGATAGGTGCCAACCCACGCCTCACCGGCACAATTTTATGTGGGTTTCCACAGTGGCCTTCGCAGATTCACGCATTTTCCCTGCAGGAACGACCGGAGACGGGCGCTGGCGCGGGGTATAGCCTGGTCTTTCTCAGGCGCCTTTGTCGGACGTGGCCAGCCGCCCGCCCGAGTGGTTCGCGAAGACGGGAGGACACCATGCCATTCGTGAATATCCGCATAGTCAGAGAAGTGATCTCCGACAATCCCGAAACCAAGAAAACCGCGATAGCCAACAAGGTCAGCGCCGCTATAGCCGAGGCGGCAGGCGTGCCCGAAGATGCGGTCTGGGTGGTCTTCGAGGAGGTCGCCGAGGTGGACTGGTACGTCGGGAAGAAGCGGGTCAAGGAGTTGAGGGCGGGATCATGACGGCCGAGATACGCGATGGCCGGTTTCGTTCTGTCGTGGGCCCTGACCCGGTGGTGGAAC
>PHEG01000492.1 GCA_002842835.1 Alphaproteobacteria bacterium HGW-Alphaproteobacteria-2
CCTCTCGATCATCGCCGAGGCCTTCGTGGTGGTGGTGATCGGCGGCATGGGCAGCGTCGCGGGGGCCTTCGTGGCGGCGGCGCTCATCTCGGTGCTGAATGCCTTCGGCGTGCTGGTTTGGCCGCAGGTCTCGCTGATCCTGCCCTTCCTGGTGATGGCGGCGGTGCTGGTGGTGCGGCCCTACGGACTCTTCGGCAGCGCGGGCTCGGCGCATGGCGCACCCACGGCGCCCGAGGCGCCGCTGCGGCTGATGCCCGCGCGCATGGCGATGGCGCTCGCCGCGCTGGTGGCGGCGGCGGCGCTGGTCCCCGTGGTGGACGACGGCTTCATCCTCGTGTTGCTGATCGACCTCGTGATCGCCGCGGTCTTCGCCGCCTCGCTGCACCTGATGATGGGGGTGGGCGGCATGGTCTCGTTCGGACACGCCGCCTATTTCGGGCTCGGCGCCTACGGCGCGGCCATGGCGGTCAGCTACCTGGGGCTGCCGATGCTGCCTGCCATGGCGCTGGGGCCGCTGGCGGCGGCGGCGGGGGCTCTGGTCTTCGGCTGGTTCTGCGTGCGGCTCTCGGGGGTCTATCTCGCGATGCTCACGCTCGCCGCGGCGCAGATCGTCTGGGGCGTGGTCTTCCAGTGGGTGTTCTTCTGGCTGGTGCTGGGGCTTGGCGCGGGCGCGCTGTGGCTCATCTTCCGTGTTGCGCATTCGCCCTTCGGCTATGTGCTGCGCGGCGGGCGCGACTCGGCGCAGCGTGCCGAGGCGATCGGGCTCGACCTGCGGCTGCACCAGTGGCTGGGCTTCGCGCTGGCGGGCGCGCTGGCGGGGCTCGCCGGGGTGCTCTTCGCCTTCGCCAAGGGCTCGGTCTTCCCCGAGGCGCTGGCGATCCCGCATTCGGTGGACGGGCTGATCATGGTCCTGCTCGGCGGCGTGCAGTCGCTCTTCGGGCCGATCCTGGGCGCGGGGGCCTTCGTGCTGCTGGAGGACTGGGTGTCGCGGCTCGACTACTGGCGGGCGATCTTCGGCGCGATCATCCTCGCCATCGTGCTGCTGGCGCCCGATGGCATCGCGGGCGGGCTGGCGCGTGCCCGCGCGGCGCTGGGGAGGGCCTGGCGATGAGCCTCTTCGAGGTACGCGGGCTGACCAAGGCCTTCGGAGGCATCAAGGCGGTCACTGACGTGAGTTTCGATCTGGCACAGGGCGAGCTTCTGGCGCTGATCGGGCCCAACGGCGCGGGCAAGACCACCTGCTTCAACATGATGGGCGGCTGGCTGAGACCCGACCGGGGCAGCGTTCGGCTGGGCGGGCAGGAACTCATCGGGCTGAAGCCGCGCCGGATCTGGCGGCTGGGCGTGGGGCGGACCTTCCAGATCACCGCCACCTTCGTCTCGATGACGCTGGCCGAGAACGTGCAGATGGCGCTCATCTCGCACCACCGTCGCAGCTTCGACATCCTCTCTCGCGCGGCGCGCCTCTACCTCGACGAGGCAGAGGCGCTCCTCGAACGTGCGGGCCTCGCCGGGCAGGGCGATCGGGCGGTCTCGGAGCTGGCCTATGGCGATCTGAAGCGGCTGGAGCTGGCGGTGGCGCTGGCGCACCGGCCGCGGCTTCTGATGATGGACGAGCCCACCGCGGGCATGGCCCCGGGGGAGCGCGTGGCGCTTATGGCGCTGGCCGCCGGGATCGTCGAGCGCGAGGGGGTCAGCGTGCTCTTCACCGAGCACGACATGGATGTGGTCTTCGCCCATGCCCACCGCATCCTGGTGCTCAACCGAGGCGAGATCATCGCCGAGGGGAGCGGCTTCTACGGCGGCGCGCATATCCTGCACGGCGTCTCGCTCAGCCTCGGGCCTGCGGAGGTGGTGGCGCTGATGGGGCGCAACGGCGCGGGCAAATCCACCACGATGAAGAGCGTCATGGGCCTGGTGCGCCCGCGGCGCGGCACCGTCCGCTACGCCGGGCAGGCGGTGACCGGCTGGCCGCCCTTCCGCGTCTGCCGCCTGGGGCTAGGCTATGTGCCCGAGGACCGGCGCATGTTCAGCGAGCTTTCAGTCGCCGAGAACCTGGAGGTGGGCCGCCGCCCGCCGCGCCCCGACGCGCCCGCCTGGGACGAGGCGAAGCTCTTCGCGCTCTTCCCCAACCTCGGCGAGCGGCGCAACCACCCCGCCGGGCGGCTCTCGGGGGGCGAGCAGCAGATGCTGACCATCGCGCGCACGCTGATGGGCAACCCCTCGGCGGTGCTTCTCGACGAACCATCCGAGGGCATCGCGCCGGTGATCGTCGAGCAGATGGCGCGGGTGATCGTGGAACTCAAGCGCGAGGGGCTCGCGGTGCTGATCTCCGAGCAGAACCTGCATTTCGCCCGCGCCGTGGCCGACCGCGCCTACATCATCGAGACCGGCACGATCCGCTGGCAGGGCAGCTTTGCCGAACTCGACAGCGCCCCGGAGGTCTCGCAGGCCTATCTCGCCGTCTGAGCCGCAATCCCGTCCGCCACCGCTTGCCCGTGCCGCGGTGCGCGATTACATCTGCGGGGACAGGAGGACGCGACCCATGGCCATAGAGGCAGCGGAAATCGAGGCCCTGATCCGCGCGAGCTTTCCCGCCGCGAAGATCACCATCACCGACCTCGCGGGCGACGGTAACCACTACGCCGCCGAGGTGGTGGACGAAAGTTTCCGCGGCATGAACCGCGTGCAGCAGCAGCGCGCCGTCTATGCCGCGCTGAAGGCCAAGATGGAGGGCAGCCGCGGCGAGTTGCATGCGCTCGCGCTGACCACCCGGGCGCCGGGCTGAGCATGGCCTATCTGGTTCTCGCCCTGATCGTGCTGGCCGCCGTCGTGCTGATGCTGGGCCGCGCCCGCGCCAAGGGCGGCGACGACGACGACGATGATACCGGCCCCGGCGGCCCCCGCCGCCTGCCGGTCCGCATATCCACCCGACACCCGAACCGGAGGACGCCGCGATGAGCGCCGAGGACGATATCCGCAAGACCGTGACCGAAAACGACGTGGTGCTC
>PHEG01000493.1 GCA_002842835.1 Alphaproteobacteria bacterium HGW-Alphaproteobacteria-2
CCCGGCCTCCCTCCAGGCTGCCGCCCGTTGCAGGGCGGCGAGGCGGGACAGGGCGAACGCGATCTGGGTGCCGGTGTCTGGCATCGGTGCTCCTCCGTTCGGCTCATTAAAATAGGATTCCTATCTATTGTAAAGTGCCGAATGCGCCCTGCGCCCAACACCGATCCTTCACCGTTCCGCAAATACTCCGGGGGCGCGGGGGCAGGGCCCCCGCATCGCGGTATCGGCTACTCCGCCGCCTCGCGCGCGCCGATGAACCCGCCCGACTGCCGGGCCCAGTAGCGGGCATAGAGCCCTCCCTGCGCCAGCAAAGCCTCGTGCGTGCCGGTCTCCACTATGCGCCCTGCGTCCATAACCGCGATGCGGTCCATCTCGGCGATGGTCGAGAGCCGGTGAGCGATGGCGATCACCGTCTTGCCCCGCATGACGCGGGCGAGCGCGGCCTGCACCGCCGCCTCGACCTCCGAATCGAGCGCCGAAGTCGCCTCGTCGAGCACCAGGATCGGCGCATCCTTCAGGATCGCGCGGGCGAGCGCGATGCGCTGTCGCTGCCCGCCCGAGAGTTTCACCCCGCGCTCGCCCAGATGCGCGGCATAGCCGGTGCGCCCGCGATGATCGCGCAGTCCCGAGATGAAGTCGTGCGCCTCCGCTGCCTGCGCCGCGGCGACGACCTCCTCCTCGCGGGCATCGGGCCTCCCGTAGCGGATGTTGTCGAGCGCCGAGCGGTTGAACATCGCCGCATCCTGCGTGACCATGGCGATCTGTCGGCGCAGGCTGTCCTGCGTGACCTCGCGCAGGTCGTGCCCGCCCACGGTGATGCACCCCGCCTCCGGGTCATGCAGCCGCAGGAGCAGTGCGACGAGCGTGGACTTGCCCGCCCCCGAGGCACCAACCAGCCCCAGTTTCTCGCCCGATGCGATCTCCAGGCTCAGTCCCTGCACGGCGCCCGCAGCGCCCGCGTAGCTGAACGAGACATCTTCGAAGCGGATCGGTCCCGCCACTGCGGGCAGGGCGCGTGCGCCCTCGGCATCGGTCAGCGCGTGCGGCGGGGTCAGCGTTCGCATGCCGTCCTCGACCTCACCGATATTGGCGTAGATTGCCATCAGCGTGAAGCTCACCCAGCCCGTCATCTGCGCGATGCGTAGGGCCACCGTGCCAGCCACCGCGATGTCGCCCGCGCTCGCCGCGCCGCGCGACCAGAGCCAGAGCGTGAGCCCCACCAGCACCACCGGCAGTACTCCGGCCACCGTCATCAGCGCGAAGCGGAAAGCGGTGGAGACCCGCCCGAAGCCCAGCGCATGGGCGCGGTAGCTGTCGAGCGCGTCGCGCGTTGCACGGTCCTCCTGCGCGGCATGGGCGAAGAGTTTCACCGTGCGGATGTTGGTGATCGTGTCCACCACCTGCCCGGTGACCAT
>PHEG01000494.1 GCA_002842835.1 Alphaproteobacteria bacterium HGW-Alphaproteobacteria-2
GGTCGAGGTCGATCTGCTGGCCAACCGCCTGCGCCCGCGTCACCGTGCCAGCGCCCGGCTCGAGGCGGTGCTGGCCGAGGCGGGGCTTGCCCCGGTCGCCCGCATCTCGGAACGCGCGGCCTATGCCGACCTCGCCGAGGCGGGACTCTCGGTATTCGACCGCCCGCAGCGCGTCTTCGAGGCGCTGCGCGCCGAGTGGCGCCCGCTGCTGGCGCGGCTTGGCTGATCGCCCGCCGCGCACGGCTCAGAGGATGTTGCGCCCCGGCCCGTAGGGAAAACCGGTGATGTTCTCCGCCCCGTCCTCGCCCACCACAAGGATGTCGTGCTCGCGGTAGCCGCCCGCGCCGGGCTGCCCCTCGGGGATGGTCAGCATCGGCTCCATCGAGACCACCATGCCGGGCTCCAGCACCGTCTCGATGTCCTCGCGCAGCTCCAGCCCCGCCTCTCGGCCGTAGTAGTGGCTGAGGATGCCGAAAGAATGGCCGTAACCGAAGGTGCGGTATTGCAGCAGGTCACGCTCGGCGAGGAAGGCGTTGATCCCTGCCGTGATGTCGCAACAGCGCGCCCCGGGGCGGATGAGTGAGAGCCCCAGTTCATGCGCCGCGACATTGGCCTGCCAGATCGTCAGCGAGGCCGCATCTGGCTCGCCCAGAAAGAGCGTGCGCTCCAGCGCGGTGTAATAGCCCGAGATCATCGGAAAACAGTTGAGGCTCAGGATATCGCCCCGTTGCAGCCGCCGCGCGGTGACCGGGTTGTGTGCACCGTCGGTGTTCAGCCCCGACTGGAACCACACCCAGGTGTCGCGGTATTCGGCATCGGGGAAGGCGCGGGCGATTTCCGTCTCCATCGCGTCCCGGCCTGCCATCGCCACGTCGATCTCGCACACGCCCTCGGCGATGGCGTCGCGGATCGCTTCGCCGCCGAGGTCGGCCACCCGCGCGCCCTCGCGGATCAGCGCGATCTCGGCGGGCGATTTCACCATCCGCTGGCGCATGGCGGCGGGCGCGATGTCCATCCGCCGCGCGGGCGCGAGGAAAGTGTCGAGCTTCGCCGATGCCTCCAGCGTCAGGTGGTCGCCCTCGTGGCCGACGGCGCGGCCCCGGCCCGCCACATGCGCCACCGCGCGCCAGAAATTGTCGTGCGTCCAGTCGGTATAGGTCAGGCTCTCCCAGGCCGAGCGCCGCCAGGGCTGGCCCGCGTCGATGCCCGCCGAGATGAGCACGGCACCGGCCGGTGTGACCACGAGGGCGTAAGGCCGCCGAAGGAGCAGTATAGGAAGCCCGAGTAATAGGAGATGCACTGCATCGAGGTCAGCACGGCGGCGTCGAGCCCCTCGGCCGACATCGCCGCGCGCAATCCGGCGAGACGGGCTTCGTATTCGGCATGCTCGAAGGGCAGCACGGCGCGCCCGGGGCCGGGTGCGGGCCGACCGGGGCATGGCTCCCGGCGTGCAGGATGAAGGGGCGCTGACATGCGGCGACGCCATCGCCGCGGCCCGGGCGGGAGGATGCCATATCCCGGCCGGCGCGCAAGCCAGAAACGCGGAAGGGCCGCCCGGAGGCGGCCCTTTGCGCTGGTGTCGTGTGCGTCAGTTGCCTTCCGGCGTGCGCACCAGATTGTCGTCGTCGTCCGCGGCGCCGCCGATGTCGTCGAAAAGCTCGGCGATCTCGAACTCGGCCGCGGCCTCTTCCTCGGCCGCCCGCTCCTGGATCGACTTGCCGGAGGCCTGAAGCTCCGCCTCTTCGGCCGAGCGTGCGACATTCAGCGTGACCGAAACGCTGACCTCCGGGTGCAGCACCACGGTGACGCGGTGCAGGCCCAGCTCCTTGATCGGCCGGTCGAGCACGATCTGGTTGCGA
>PHEG01000495.1 GCA_002842835.1 Alphaproteobacteria bacterium HGW-Alphaproteobacteria-2
TCCTCGCGCATCCGGTCGCGCGTGGCCGCCCAGTCGAACCCCGCGCCGCGGGCAATGTCGGCCAGCGCCTGCTCGACGCCGGTCTCCATAGCGCGCAGGCCGCAGACATACACATGCGTCGCAGGTGCCTGCAAGAGTCCGGCCACCCTATCGCCGTGCTCGCGCAGCATGTCCTGCACATAACGCTTGGGCTGGCCCTCGGCGCGGGAGAAGGCGAAATGCTTGGCCATGAAACTCCCGGGCACCTTCCCGAGCGGGCCGAAATAGGGCAGGTCCTTCTCGCGCCGCGCCCCGAAGACCAGCGTCAGCGCCCCCTTCACGGTGGGGTATTCGCGCTGGCGGCGCATGGTGAAGGCGCGGAACGGCGCCGAGCCGGTGCCGGTGCAGATCATCAGCAGATGCGCCGCCGGGTCGTTGGGCATCAGGAACGTGGCGCCGAAGGGGCCGGTCAGGCGCAGCTTGTCGCCTTTCTTGAGGTCGCACAGATAATTCGAGCAGAGCCCCTTCTCCTCGCGCTTCACCGTGAGCGAGAGGTTGTTGTAGCCCGGCCGCTCGCCGTCGCGCGGGGACGAGACCGAATAGAGCCGCGGCAGATGCGGCTTGCCCTCGGCATCCTCGCCCGGCGGGATCACTCCCACGCTCTGGCCCTCCAGAACCGGCATCGGCGCGCCACCCAGATCGATGATGATGTGGCGCACGTCCGACGTGCCGTCCTCGGCGGTCAGCCGCCAGTTTCCCTGCACGGTGGCCTCGAGCGGCTTGCCCGCGGTGTAGAGGTTGATCGAGGGCTTCGAAGCGGTCGCGGGCGCCTTCGCCTTGCCGCCGGCGCCCCTGTGGGCTTCTTCCAGCAGCTTCGCGATGCCCTCGTCGAGTGCCTCGAGCCCTCCCTCGGCCTCGCCCGCCTCGGGCAGGTCGGCCTGCGCGGGCAGCTCCGTCCAGGAATACTGCTCGTCAAGGCTGTAGGGCTCCACCACGACGCGCCACTCGTCGATCGAGCCGGTGGGGCAGACCGGGATGCAGTCCATGCAGTAATTGCAGGTGTCGGGGTCCACCACAACATTGTTGTCGTCATGCCGGATGGCACCCACCGGGCAGGTCATCTCGCAGGTATAGCAGCGGATGCAGATCTCGGGGTCGATCAGATGCTGCTTGATCGGCTTCGTCATCACCCGCTCCCCGGGGCGCGGCGGCCCCTGCGCTTCATCGTTCCCGAAAATACTCCGGGGGAGGCCCCGCATTTGCGGGGCTGGGGGCGGAGCCCCCTTTCCCCAGATAGCCCGGCCGCGGCCCTCAGGCCATGTGCAGCTTCACATATTCGAAGTCGCCCGGCTTGTTGTCGATACCCACCTTCGGCGGCGCGATCCAGCCCGCGAATTCGCCCGGTTCGGTGACCGGCTTCATCAGCG
>PHEG01000036.1:0-1941 GCA_002842835.1 Alphaproteobacteria bacterium HGW-Alphaproteobacteria-2
GCTGGCGAACGGCGATCTCGACGTGTTCCTCGGCAACTGGATGCCGACGATGGAGGGCGACATCGCCCCCTACCGCGAGGCCGGCACGGTGGACACGGTCCGCGCCAATCTCGAGGGCGCGAAATACACGCTGGCCACCAACGCGGCGGGCGCGGCGCTGGGCATCCGCGATTTCGCCGACATCGCCAAGCACGCCGATGCGCTGGGCGGCGCGATCTACGGCATCGAGCCGGGCAACGACGGCAACCGACTGATCCTCGACATGATCGCGGCCGATGCATTCGGGATGGGCGGCATGCAGGTGCGGGAAAGCTCCGAACAGGGGATGCTGGCGCAGGTGGCGCGCGCCACCCGGCGGAACGAGCCGATCGTCTTCCTCGGCTGGGAGCCGCACCCGATGAACGCCAATTTCGACATGACCTACCTGACCGGCGGCGACGACTGGTTCGGGCCTGACCTCGGCGGCGCCACGGTCCTCACCAACACCCGCGCCGGCTACGTCGATGAATGCCCGAACGTGGGGAAGTTTTTGAATAACCTCGAGTTCTCGCTGGCGATGGAAAACGAGATCATGGGCGCCATCCTCGACGACGGGAAAGACCCCGAGGCGGCCGCGAAAGCCTGGCTCGCCGCCAACGCGGGCGTGCTCGATGGCTGGCTCGACGGCGTGACGACCCTGGACGGCAAGCCCGCCCTGCCCGCCGCGCGCGCGGCGCTCGGGCTCTGAGCGCCCCGGCCCCTCTCCCCAGGTAGGGAGGGGGGCCTGCGCGAGTGTAGCCATGGACTGGCTGACCGGCACGAAAATCCCCGTAGGCCGCACCGCGCGGCAGTTCTTCAACTGGCTGCAGGACAACGGAGCGGGGGTCTTCGACGGCATCTCGCTGGCCATGGAGGGGTTGATCGGCGGGGTGCTGTGGCTCTTGCAGACGCCCCATCCGCTGGTCATCGTGGCGCTTCTGGTGGCGCTCACCTGGGCCCTGCAGCGCAGCTGGAAGACCTGCCTCTTCGTCGCGCTGGGGTTCCTCTTCATCCTCAACCAGGGCTACTGGCGCGAGACGACCGAGAGTCTCACGCTGGTGCTCGCCTCCTGCGTGGTCTGCATGGGGCTGGGCGTGCCCATCGGCATCGCCGCCGCGCATCGCCCACGGCTTTATACCGCGATGCGCCCCGTGCTCGACCTGATGCAGACGCTGCCGCCCTTCGTCTACCTGATCCCGGCGATCGTCTTCTTCGGCATCGGCATGGTGCCCGGGCTCATAGCCACGGTGATCTTCGTGCTGCCCGCACCGATCCGCCTGACGCATCTGGGCATCGCCTCCACCCCCACGCCGCTGCTGGAGGCGGCACAGGCCTTCGGCGCCACGCCAAGCCAAACGCTGTGGAAGGTGGAGCTGCCCTCGGCGCTGCCGCAGATCATGGCCGGGCTCAACCAGACGATCATGCTCTCACTCTCGATGGTGGTGATCGCCGCGCTCGTGGGGGCCGACGGCCTCGGCGTGCCGGTGGTGCGCGCGCTCAACCGCGTGGATACCGCGCTCGGCTTCGAGAGCGGCTTCATCATCGTGGTGCTGGCGATCATCCTCGACCGGATGCTGCGGATGGAGCGGCGCGAATGACCGCTGCGGTTTCCTTCGAGAGCGTCTCCATCGTCTTCGGCGACCAGCCCGAGGTGGCGCTGCCCCTGATGGACAAGGGCCTGTCGCGACCCGAGATACAGCAGCAGACGGGCCAGGTGCTCGGCGTGCACGACTGCTCGCTCGAGGTCGCCCAGGGCGAGATCGTGGTGCTGATGGGCCTCTCGGGCTCGGGCAAGTCCACGCTCATCCGCGCGGTCAACGGGCTCAACCCGGTGGCGCGCGGCACGGTGCGGGTGAACGACGGCTCGGGTATGGTGGCCGTCACCGGGGCGGACCGCGCCACGCTGCGCCGGATCAGGCTGAA
>PHEG01000036.1:1960-10500 GCA_002842835.1 Alphaproteobacteria bacterium HGW-Alphaproteobacteria-2
TGCTCGATCTTCAGGCAAAGCTCGGGCGCACCATCCTCTTCGTCAGCCACGACCTCGACGAGGCTTTCAAGCTGGGCGGGCGTATCGCCATCATGGAGGGCGGGCGCATCGTGCAATGCGGCACGCCGAAGGACATCTTCACCGACCCGGTGAACGAATATGTCGCGGATTTCGTGGCGCACATGAACCCGCTCGGCGTGCTCTGCGCGGGCGACGTGATGGAACCCGCGACCGGGACGCCACTCGTCACCGTGGGGCCGGAGGCGGACATCCGCGAGGTGATGCAGAAGGTCAAGGACAGCGCCGCGCCGGTGGGCGTGGTCGAGGGCGGGCGGCTTCTGGGACAGATCTCCGGCGACAGCGTGCTGGCCAGGCTGCTCGACCCGCGCGGTTGAACCTCAGGCGCGTCCGCCCTCAGCGGACAGCAGGCTGGGGCTGATGCCCATGCTTCGCAGCGCGGCGGCCCATTTCTGATCGTCCGGCGTGGCGAAGACGATCTCGGGGCGCGCCTGGCAGGTAAGCCAGCCGTTGCGCGCAAGCTCTCCTTCAAGCTGCCCCGGCCCCCAGCCCGCATAACCCAGCGCCAGCAGGCAATCGGCGGGGCCCTGCCCATGGCTGATGTCTTCCAGGATGTCGAGCGTCGCGGTCATGCCGAAGCGCTCGTCCACCTTCAGCGTCGCATCGGCGATGGCATATTCGCCCGAATGCAGCACGAATCCGCGCCCCGTTTCCACGGGACCGCCCACATGCACGCGGATCGCCCGCCCGCCCGCGCCCAGTTCGATGCCGAGCTGCTCCAGCAGGTCGGAGAAATAGAGATCGGGCGCGGGCTTGTTGACGACCAGCCCCATGGCCCCGTCTCCCGAATGGGCGCAGAGAAAGACCACGCTGCGCGTAAAGCGCGGATCGCCCATGCCCGGCATGGCGATCAGGAACTGGCCTGCGAGGCTCGTGTGCTCATCCGTGCCCATCCACCCAAGATGTCGCCTCGACCGGATCCGTGCAAGAGCCACGCGGGCCAAGCGAACGTGAAGCGAGTTGGCTTGCGGCAGGTGCGCCGCGTCCCGACCTTTCATGCACGCGGACGGGGACAACCGCATCGAGGAGACTGCCATGCGACGCCACCATTTCCGCACCGCTGCCGCATTTGCGGCACTCGCCTTCGTCCTGCCCGCCGCAGCGCCCGCCCAGCAAAGCACGGTCGGCACCATCGCCGCCGGGATTCTGACCTGCGACATGACCGGCGACACCAATCTCGTGATCCTCTCCAGCGAGCGTTTCACCTGCACCTATCGCGGCGCAAGCGGCACGACCGACCACTACCGCGGCCAGATCAGCAAGCTCGGCGCCGATCTCCAGATCAAGCGCGGCCAGACGCTGAAATGGGCCGTTCTGGCCCCCTCGACGCTCAGCGGTCCCGGCATCCTCTCGGGGCGCTATGTCGGCGGCTCGACCGAGGCGACGGTAATCGGCGGGGTGGGCGCGCGGGCACTCGTCGGCGGTTCGAGCAGCCAGATCACGCTGCAACCCGTCTCGGTTTCCGGCCAGACGGGTTTCGGCGCCTCGGTGACGCTCGACGCGCTGCGACTCACCCACGACCCGAACTGAGGGCGCGGGCGCGCGGCAGCGCGCGCCCGGCTTCCAGATCAGCCCAGCGCCGCGGTATCCCGCGCGATGACCGCAAAGCGGTCCGAGAGCGCGACGAGCGAGACGCGGTGGAGCGTCTGGGCATCCACCACGCCGCCCTCGCCGTCGGGCAGGGACCGGGTGGCGCAGGCGGCATCGATCACAGTCACGCGGTAGCCCGCGTCAAGCGCCGCGCGCGCCGTGGATGAGACGCACATGTGCGTCATGAAGCCCGCGACGATCAGGTCCTTGCGGTCTGCCTCGGTCAGCGCGGCAGCCAGCGAGGTGCCCGCGAAGGCGTTGGGCAGGCCCTTCTCGATCACCGCCTCGCCGGGCACGGGCGCCAGCGCGGCAACGATCTGCCCGCGCGGCGCCTCGCGGTCGAAGAGGCTGCCCGCCCGGCCCTTGTGCGCGACATGGATCACCGGCGTCCGCGCGGCACGCGCGGCACCGAGCAGACGGGCGGCCTCGGCGATGGCAGGCTCCGCGCCGGGCAGCGCGAGCGGCCCCTCCAGATACTCGTTCTGCAGGTCTATCAGCACCAGTGTCGCTTCGCGCAGCTTCGCCGGGCTCAGGTCGGCCCCGGCGAGTTGCAGCAGGGTCTTCGGTTCGATCATCGGGACATCTCCTTGCCTCTCGAGCCTACCCTGCCCGGAACCGCGCCCGAGGCAACCCCTCTCAGCCTTCCGCCACCGGAGCGTAGGTCGCCGGGTCCACCGTGGCGGGCCTCCCCTCCAGCACCAGCCGCGCCACCCGCGCTGGCGTCTCTGCGATCACCTTGCCGCGGCGGATCACGGCGAGCCGCGTGGCGCGCAGCCTGATCGCCTCGACCGGGTCGCGCGCCTGCAACAGCACCATGTCGGCGTTGCAGCCCGGCGCGAGCCCGTAGCCTTGCAGCCCCATCACCTTCGCCGGGTTCCCGGTCACCGCCTCCAAGCACCAGCCCATGTCGGCGCGCGAAGAAAGTTGACCCACATGCAGCCCCATATGCGCCACGTCCAGCATGTCGGCCCCGCCCAGCGAATACCACGGGTCCATCACGCAGTCCTGCCCGAAGGCCACGTTGAGCCCGGCGTCGCGCAACTCGCGCACCCGGGTGAGCCCGCGCCGCTTCGGGTAGGTATCGTGGCGGCCCTGCAGCATGATGTTGATCGGCGGATTGGGAATGGCATGCAGCCCCGCCTCGGCCATCAGCGGGATGAGCTTGGACACATAGTAGTTGTCCATCGAATGCATCGAGGTCAGGTGCGAGCCCGCCACCCGGCCCTGCAGGCCCAGCCTCTGCGTCTCATGGGCCAGGCTCTCCACATGGCGGGAAAGCGGGTCGTCGGTCTCGTCGCAATGCATGTCCACCATCAGCCCGCGCCCGGCGGCGATCTCGCAGAGCCGCCGGACCGAAGCCGCGCCATCGGCCATGGTACGCTCGAAATGCGGGATGCCGCCCACCACATCGACGCCCATGTCGAGCGCGCGCAGGAGGTTCGCCTCCGCCGTCGGGCTGCGGTAGAGACCATCCTGCGGGAAGGCCACCAGTTGCAGGTCGATATACCCGGTCACCTGACGGCGCACCTGCACCAGCGCCTCGACGCCCTTCAGCGCATCGTCGCAGACATCGACATGCGACCGGATGGCCAGCAGCCCCTGCGAGACCGCCAGATCGCAGTAGCGCAGCGCGCGTTCCGCGATCTCCTCGACGGTCTGCAGGGGCTTGAGTTCGCCCCAGAGCGCGATCCCCTCGAGCAGCGTGCCCGAGACATTCATCCGCGGCCGCCCCAGCGAGAGCGTGGCGTCCATGTGGAAATGCACATCCACGAAGGGCGGCGAAACCAGATGCCCGGAGGCATCCACCTCCTGCCCCGCCTCGGCAGCAAGGCCCCGCTCCACCGCCACGATGCGCCCGCCCGCGCAACCGATGTCGAGCCCCCTGCGCCCGTCGGGCAGGGCGGCGTTCCGCACGATCAGATCGAAGCGCATGGCATCCCTCAGCGTTGTCCCTTGAACCACGGCGCCAGCAGCGCGCGCGGGTATTCCGCCCGCCGTGCCGCCACCACCAGCGCGATGATCGACAGCACATAGGGCACCATCAGGAATATCTGCCCCGGCACGGCATTGCCGTATTCCGTCTGCAGCCGCACCTGAAAGGCGTCGAAGGCGCCGAAGAGCAGCGCGCCCAGCAGCGCCTTGCCGGGCCGCCAGGACGCGAAGATCACCAGTGCGATGCAGATCCAGCCGCGCCCGTTGACCATGCCGAAGAAGAAGGCATCGAAGGCCGCCATGGTCAGGAAGGCCCCGCCCACCGCCATCAGCGCCGAGCCCGCCATCACCGCGCCGATGCGCAGGCCATAGACCGAGAGACCCTGCGCATCCACCGCGTCGGGGTTGTCGCCCACGGCGCGCAGCGCCAGGCCCAGCGGCGTGCGCGCCAGGACATACCACACCAGCACCACCATCCCCAGCGCCAGCCATGTGAGCGCCGTCTGCTGGAAGAGCGCCGCGCCGAGGAACGGCAGGTCCGAGAGCACCGGTATGTCGAGTGGCTGGAAAGGCGTGATGCGCGGCGGGGTCGAGACATCGGGCAGCGCCGTGCGATAGGCGAAATACGAGGCAGAGGTGGCCAGGAGCGTGATGCCGAGCCCCGAGACATGCTGGCTCAGCCCCAGCGGCACGGTGAGAATGGCGTGCATGAGCCCGAAGAGCGCCCCCGCCAGCGCCGCCACCAGAATGCCGCCCCAGAGCCCGGCACCCAGCCAGGCCGCCATCCACCCCGCCATCGCGCCGACGACGAAGATGCCCTCGATCCCGAGGTTGAGCACCCCCGCCCGCTCGCAGATCAGCGCGCCGAGCACGCCAAAGATCAGCGGCGTGGCGATGCGGATCGCGGCGGCCCAGAAGTTCGGGTTGGCGAGGATCTCCAGCACTTCCATCACGCCGCCCCCCTGCGCACCCGCACCAGCCGGTAGCGCGCGAAGAAGCCCCCAAGCAGCACGGTGATCAGTGACATGGCCACGACCAGATCGGCCAGGTAGGACGACACGCCGATCGACCGGCTCATCGTGTCGGCGCCGACGAAGACGCTCGCGATGAATAGCGCGGCAAGGACCACGCCCGCGGGCGACAGCCGCGCCAGCATCGCCACCACGATGCCCGCGTAGCCGTAGCCGGGCGAGAGATCGGCGGTCAGATACCCCTTCAGCCCTGCCACCTCGCCCACGCCCGCCAGCCCCGCCAGCGCGCCCGAAAGCGCCGCGACGCCCAGCAGCGTGCGCGTGACCGGGATGCCCGCATGGCGCGCAGCCGCGGCGTTCTCGCCCACCGCGCGGATGCGCAGCCCCCAGACGGTGCGCGCCATCACGAACCACAGCACCAGCGCCGCGCCGAGCCCGATCAGCAGCCCCGCGTGCAGCCGCATGCGCGGCAGCAACTGCGGCAGCGCGGCCGCCTCGGTCACCGGCGCAGACTGCGGCCAGCCCATGCCCATCGGGTCTTTCAGCGGCCCCTCCAGCATCATCTGCACGAAGAGCAGGATGACGAAATTCAAGAGCAGCGTGGTCACCACCTCGTCGGCCCCGAAACGCGTCTTCAGCCAGGCGGGCAGCATCAGCCCCGCGGCCCCCGCCAGCGCGCCCGCCGCCAGCACCAGCGGGATCATCACCCCGGGCGGCGCGTCGATCGCCCCCGCCCCCACCGCCACGGCGGCCAGCGCGCCCAGGTAAAGCTGCCCCTCGGCCCCGATGTTCCACAGCCGCGCGCGAAAGGCCACGGCGGCGGCAAGCCCGGTCAGGATCAGCGGCGTGGCACGCGTCAGCATCTCGGTGAAGGCGAATACCGAGCCGAAGACGCCCGAGAGCATCAGCCCGAAGGCGCGCCCCACCCCGGCCCCGGCCAGCGCCAGCGGCACCGCGGCGAGCCCCAGCGACAGAAGCGCCGCCAGCACCGGCACGGCGATCTCCAGCGCCCGGTTCGGCGCGCGCGGCTCGATACGGATCATGCCCCCAAGCCTTCAATGTTCCCGAAATACTCCGGGGTGAATGCGCCGCAGGCGCAGAGGGGCAGCGCCCCTCCTGCCACATCCCTGCCGGCGCGTGCCGTCATGCCGCCCGCTCCCCGGCCATCATCAGACCGATCACCGCGCGGTCACGGCTCACCGCCTCCGAAAGCCGCCCGTCGTGCATCACCAGGACGCGGTCGGCGAGCCCCAGTATCTCGTCGAGATCCTCCGAGATCAGCACGACGCCCGCGCCGCGCGCCCGCGCCTCCAGCAACCGCCGCGCCACCGCATGCGCGGCGCCGATGTCGAGCCCGCGTGTGGGCTGATTGGCGAGGATCAGCCGCGGTTTGCGGGCAAAGACCCGCGCCAGGATCAGCTTCTGCATGTTGCCGCCCGACAGCAGCCGCACCTCCGCCTCGGGCCCCGGGCCGCGAATGTCGTAGTCCTGCGCCGCCGTCACCGCCCAGGCGCGCATGGCCGCACGCCGCAGCACGCCCAGGCGCGCCACCGCGGGGGTGTCGAGCGCCTCCAGCGCCAGGTTCTCGGCCACGCTCATGCTGCCCACAACCCCGTCGTGGTGGCGATCCTCGGGGATGCGCCCGACGCCCGCGCGCAGCATCCCGGCGGGCTCGAAGCGTGTCACCTCCGCCCCGGCCAGCCGCAGCGCCCCCCTGTCCGGCGCTGCCAGCCCCGACAGCAGCGCTGCCAGCGCCGCCTGCCCGTTGCCCGAGACGCCGGCGATGCCGACGATCTCATGCGTGTGCACGGTAAAGCTCACGTCCTTCAGGCTGCGCCGCGGGTCGCCCGTTCCGAGGTCGATGTCGTCGAGCTCCAGCATCGGCGCGCCGGGGGTCATCGACGGGCGGGCCTCGGCCTCGGTCTCCGCCCCCACCATCAGCCGCGCAATGGCGGCCTGATCGGCTGTCGTCGTGGCCATCTCGCCCACCTTGCGGCCATGGCGCAGCACCGCGATGCGGCGCGAGAAGGCCAGCACCTCGCGCAGCTTGTGCGAGATGAAGATCACCGCGAGGCCCCGCTCGGCCATCCGCCCCACGGTAGCGAACAGGCTGTCGGCCTCCTGCGGGGTCAGCACCGCCGTCGGCTCGTCGAGCACCAGGATGCGCGCCTCGCGGTAGAGCGCCTTCAGGATCTCCACCCGCTGGCGCTCGCCCACCGTCAGCCGCGCCACAGGCGCATCCAGCGGCACGACCAGCCCGGTGTCGGCCATGATCGCCTCGATGCGCGCCCGAAGCCGCCCCCGGGCGCGGCGCGGGACCCATAGCGGCTCCGCCCCGAGCGTGATGTTGTCGAAGGCCGAAAGGTTCAGCGCCAGGGTGAAATGCTGATGCACCATGCCGATGCCCGCATCGAGCGCGGCCTGCGGATCGCCCGGCGGCAGCGGGCGCAGATGCCCGCCCGCATCGGCCACCATCACCTGCCCCGCGTCGGGCAGGTAATGGCCGAAGAGCATGTTCATCAGCGTGGTCTTGCCCGCCCCGTTCTCGCCGAGGAGCGCCAGCGCCTTCGCTGTCGCCAACACATCGGCAGACACCAGCGCCTCGTCGGCCACGAAGGAGCCGCCTCCATAGGCCATGAAACTGTATTGCCCGTAATCGGCAGGCTCGAAGCTGCCTGCCTCCACGGCCGAGATCGCGCGATCAATCGTGGGCTCCATGTGCCAGAGCGCCGAGGCGAGAATGGTGCCAGGATACTGATCGGCTGTGTCGATCACGTTGCCGATCGCCTTCACGCCCCGCTCGACCGCCGCATCCGAGACGCCGAAGCGTTCCGCATACATGATATCGGCGCCCGCATCCATCATGGCGAAGGCCGATTCCTTCGCCTTGGGCGGGTCATACCACGAGTTGATGAAGCTCACGAGGAAGCGCACATCCGGGTTCACCTCGCGCGCGCCGTCCATGAATGCGTGCATCAGGCGGTTCACCTCGGGAATGGCGAAGCCACCCACCATGCCGATAAGGTTCGACTGCGTCGTCGCGCCCGCGATCATGCCGGTGAGGTAGGATGGTTCGTGAATCCAGTTGTCGAAGACGGCGAAATTGGGCTGCGCCGGCCCGAAGGAAGACCCCATCAGAAAGGCGGTGTCGGGGTAGTCGGCGGCGACCTTGCGCGCCGCACGCTCCACCGCGAAGGCCTCGCCCACGACGAGTTGCATCCCGGCCTCGGCATACTCGCGCATCACGCGCTCGTAGTCGGTGTTGGCGACGTTCTCCGAATAGACGTAGGAGATGCGCCCCGCTGCCTCCTCGGCGCTCAGCGCCTTGTGGATGCGGCTCACCCATTGCTGTTCCACCGGCACGGTGTAGATGGCCGCCACCTTCACCTCGGCGGTCGCGGGCAGCGCTATGGTAGCCGCTAGGCCAAGCCCCAGCGCCAGCGTGCCACGGCGGGTCAGCGCCGCCAGTCCTGCAAGCATCGTCATCGTCTTCCCTCCAGGTTGGACCACTCTCGGCGGCGCTCTCGCGGCGCCGTCTCCGCGCATGATGCATGCAGCCTGACCAATCGGTCAAATCCAATCTGCCGCCGCAGCCCGACGCGCGCCGCCTGCCCGCCAGAACGGCAGCAGCACGCCCGGATGCCTCAGAAAAGGGCGCCGGGCAGCCATGTCGCCAGCGCAGGCAATGCCCAGACCGCCGCCATGCCGAGGATCTGCAAGCCGATGAAGGGCACAACCCCGGCGTAAATCTGTCCGGTCGTCACCTCGTCGGGGGCCGCGCCGCGCAGGTAGAAGAGCGAGAACCCGAAGGGCGGCGTCAGAAACGAGGTCTGCAGATTGATTGCGATCAGTACGGCAAGCCAGATCGGGTCGTGCCCCATGGTGATCAGCACCGGCGCGACCAGCGGCAGCAGGATCACCGTGATCTCGACGAAATCGAGGAAGAAGCCCAGCACGAAGATGAGGATC
>PHEG01000496.1 GCA_002842835.1 Alphaproteobacteria bacterium HGW-Alphaproteobacteria-2
CATCCCGTCGAGCGCCGCGCGCGCCACGAGATCGCAGTAGAGCGTGATGGCCCGCGCCGCGTCGTCGTTGCCGGGAATGATGTAATCCACACCTTCGGGGGCGCAGTTGGTATCGACCACGGCGACGACCGGGATGCCCAGCTTCTTCGCCTCGAGGATTGCCAGCGCTTCCTTCTTCACGTCGATGACGAATATGAGATCGGGCAGCCCACCCATCTCGCGGATACCGCCGAGGCTGGCCTGGAGCTTTGTCTGCTCGCGCTCCATGCCGAGACGTTCCTTCTTGGTCAGCCCGCCGGTGCCCGAGGCGAGCTTCTCGTCGATCTCCTTGAGACGGCCGATCGAGGCCGAGACCGTCTTCCAGTTGGTCAGCGTGCCGCCCAGCCAGCGGTGATTCATGTAGTACTGCGCCGATTTCTCGGCCGCCTCGGCGATTGCCCGCTGGGCCTGCCGCTTGGTGCCGACGAAGAGGATGCGTCCGCCCTTCGCCACGGTGTCGCGCACGATGCGCAGCGCCGCGTCGAGCATCGGCACGGTCTGTGTAAGATCAATGATGTGGATGCCGTTCTTGTCGCCGTAGATGAACGGCGCCATGCGCGGGTTCCAGCGGTGCGTCTGGTGGCCGAAGTGAACGCCAGCTTCCAGAAGCTGCCGCAGGGTGAATTCGGGAAGCGCCATGTCCTGTCCTTTCCGGTTTGCGCCACGGCGGGGGCAAGGGCCGACGGGATGTCTCCCCGCCAGGCCCAAACCCCGCCTGAGTTCTGTCGTGGCGCGCGTCTAGCGCATGGCGCGGGCGCTGTCCAGCCCGTCAGCGTGCGCGCCCGCGCGGCCCGCCCCGCGGCTTGTCGCGCACCAGCGCACGCACCACGCCATGCAGGGTCTGCACATCGGCGCGGGTGAGCCCGAACCGCGCGAGCATGGCGCGCAGGTTGCGGCGCATGCCCTCGGCCTTGTCCTCGGGCCAGAAGTAGCCCGCCGGTTCCAGTTCGCGCTCCAGCCGCGCGGCGAGGCTATCCACCTCCGCGCCCTGTGCCGCCTCGGTGCTGCCCCAGGACATCGCCAGGGCGGGTTGCGCGCTGCCTTGCCGGCCCCATTCATAGGCCAGCAGCCCCACGCATTGCGCGAGGTTGAGCGAGGGGAAGGCGGGATTGACCGGCACGCTGACAATCGCCTGCGCGCGCGCCACGTCGTCGTTGATCAGCCCCGCACGCTCCGGCCCGAAGAGAATGCCCACGCGCGCCCCCTGCCCGGTCAGCGTGCGCGCCTCTGCCATCGCCGCCTCGGGCGTCAACACGGGACGGGTCAGTTCGCGCGGGCGGGCGGTGCAGGCGAAGACATGGCTGAGATCGGCGAGTGCAGCGCCCGTGTCGGGGAAGACGCCCACCCGGTCGAGCACCGCGCGCGCCCCCGAGGCGGTGGCCCCGGCCTCCGGGCTGGGCCAGCCGTCACGCGGGGCGACGAGGCGCAGCCGCGAGAGGCCGAAGTTCCACATCGCGCGCGCCGCAGCGCCGATATTCTCGCCCAACTGCGGCGTGACCAGCACGAAGACGGGCTCTGTCGCGTGCCTCTCCTCCATCGCTGCCCCCCTGCCCGACCGGGCGTCGTGATAGCCGCGCGACGCGGGCCGGGCAAGCGTGCCCTTCAGCCACGCCGGGTGCCCTCTTCTGTCACCAGCGCGTCGAGCGGCGCGTCGGTGGGCTCGAGCGGCAGCCCTGCATCCTCCTGCGCGGCGAAGGCGAAGCCTACGGCCAGCACCCTCTCGCCCCCGAGCGCGGCGCGCAGCGTGGCCAGCGTGCGATCGTAGAAGCCGCCGCCATAGCCCAGCCTGTGGAGCCCAGAGAAGGCCAGCAGCGGCACGATCAGGGCCTGCGGCACCACCGTCTCGCCGCTGGCGGGCACTGCGGCGCCGAAGGGGCCGGGAACCATCGCAACTCCGGGCCGCCAGTCGCGGAAGAGAAGCGGGCGGCCCTTGCCCTCGATCACCGGCAGCGCGACGCGC
>PHEG01000497.1 GCA_002842835.1 Alphaproteobacteria bacterium HGW-Alphaproteobacteria-2
GCGCAGATCCGTGCGAGCGGGGCCGATGCCGTCTATTTCTTCCTGCCGGGCGGCATGGGTGTGTCGTTCGTGAAGCAGTATGCGGGCTCGGGGGTCGATGTCCCGCTCATCGGGCCGGCCTTCAGCTTCGACCAGACGATCCTCGCCGCGGTCGGCGAAGCGGCGCTGGGGGTGAAGAACACCTCGCAATGGTCGCCCGACCTCGACAACGCGGCGAACCGGGAATTCGTCGCGGCCTTCCAGGCGGAATACGGCCGCCTGCCATCGCTCTATGCCTCTCAGGCTTATGACACCGGGCGGCTTCTGCTCTCGGCGATTGCCAAGGCCGATGTGGGTGACAAGGACGCCTTCCGCGCCGCGCTGGCCGCTGCGGACTTCGAGTCGGTGCGTGGCGACTTCCGCTTCAACACCAACCAGCACCCGATCCACGACATCTATGTGCGCGAAGTGGTGAAGGTGGGCGACGTGATCACCAACCGCGTGGTGGGCAAGGTGCTCGACGACCACGCCGACGTCTACGCTGCCGAGTGCAAGTACTGACGCCATCGCGGCGGGGGCGCGACTGCCCCCGCCGCCACTTCCGGGGATAGCCGATGTCCGCGATGCTGCTGGCCGAGCAGGTGCTCAACGGCCTGCAATACGGGATGATGCTGTTTCTCATGGCCGCCGGGCTGACTCTGGTCTTCGGCGTCATGGGGCTCATCAATCTCGCCCATGGCTCGCTCTACATGGCGGGGGCCTTCGCCTGCGCCGTGGTGGCGGGGGCCACCGGCTCGTTCTGGCTGGGGCTGGTGGCGAGCCTCGCCGCCGCAGCGGCGCTCGGCGCGCTGATCGAGGTGGCGGTGATCCGCAGGCTCTACGACCGCGACCATCTCGACCAGGTGCTCGCCACCTTCGCGCTGATCCTCGTCTTCTCGGAGGGCACGCGCTGGATCTTCGGCTCCTTTCCGCTCTATCTCGACGTGCCCGCGGCCCTCTCGGGGGCGGTGCGGCTACCGGGCGGGCTCGACTATCCACTCTACCGGCTGGTGATCATGCTGGCGGGCATCGCGCTCGCCGCAGGGCTCTTCTGGCTGATCGAGCGGACGCGGCTTGGCGTGCGCATCCGCGCGGGCGAGGCCGACCGCGAGATGATCGCCGCGCTTGGGGTGGACATCCGCCTGCTTTACACGGCGGTCTTCGCGCTCGGTGCAGCGATGGCGGGGTTTGCGGGCGCAATGGTGGGCTCGCTCACTTCGGTGCAGGTGGGCATGGGCGAACCGGTGCTGATCCTCGCCTTCGTGGTGATCGTGATCGGGGGCATCGGCTCGATCAAGGGGGCACTGGTGGGAGCGCTGCTCGTCGGGCTGACCGACTCGCTGGGCAAGGCGCTTTTGCCCACGGCCTTCGCCACGGTG
>PHEG01000498.1 GCA_002842835.1 Alphaproteobacteria bacterium HGW-Alphaproteobacteria-2
CGTCTCGGGCTTCGACGCGGAACTGAAGGGCACGCAGGACTATGCCGACATCGCGGGCGCGGATGTGTGCATCGTCACCGCGGGCGTGCCGCGCAAGCCGGGCATGAGCCGCGACGACCTGCTGGGCATCAATCTCAAGGTGATGAAATCGGTGGGGGAGGGCATCAAGGCGCACGCGCCGAACGCTTTTGTCATCTGCATCACCAACCCGCTCGACGCCATGGTCTGGGCACTGCGCGAGTTCTCGGGCCTGCCGCACGAGAAGGTCTGCGGCATGGCGGGCGTACTGGACAGCGCGCGCTTCCGGCATTTCCTGAGCCTCGAGTTCGGCGTCTCGATGCGCGATGTCACCGCCTTCGTTCTCGGCGGGCATGGCGACACGATGGTGCCGCTGGTGCGCTACTCCACCGTGGCGGGCATCCCGCTGCCCGATCTCGTGAAGATGGGCTGGACAACGCAGGACCGGCTTGACGCGATCGTGCAGCGCACGCGCGACGGCGGTGCCGAGATCGTCGGGCTGCTGGGCACCGGCTCGGCCTTCTACGCCCCCGCGGCGAGCGGCATCGAGATGGCCGAGGCCTATCTCAAGGACCAGAAGCGCCTGCTGCCCTGTGCCGCCCATGTCGCGGGCGCCTACGGACTCGACGGCTTCTATGTCGGCGTGCCCACGATCATCGGCGCGGGCGGCGTGGAGCGGGTGGTCGAGATCGCGCTCTCGAAGGACGAGAAGGCGATGTTCGACAAGTCCGTCGCTGCGGTGAAGGGACTCGTTGACGCCTGCAAGGGTATCGACCCCTCGCTGACCGTGGCAGGCAGCGGCACGGGGGCCACGGCCGTCAGCCCGGCGATGTAATACTGATCGCCGGTCTGGCTGTCGTCGAAGCCGAAGGTGATGCTGGTGACATTGTCGAACACGCTCGCCCCCAGTTCGGCAAAGCTGATGCTTTGCAGCGCGCCGCCGTTGATCCCGAAGGTCAGCGTCAGCAATTCGCTTTTCAGGGCCGTGTGGCCTTCCGCGTTGAACAGCAGGTTTGACAGCGTCTGCGCCGCACCGAAGGTCAGCGTAACGGTTTCCCCGACGGTCAGGTTGTCGTCGTTCGACGGGTTGCACTGCGCCGAAGCCGTCAGCACCTTGCACACCCCCAGCCCCGCGCCGCCGCCAGCCGCGACCTCGCCCGCCGACGAACTGTCGAAATAGGCGAAATGCGACGAGGTGAAGGTGACGTCGAGCCCGTCAAAGGTGATGACGGTCCCATCCGTCACGCCCTTTTCGCCGTTGATGTTCGGATAGCTGACAAAGTCGAGCACCGCAGCCCCGGCCGAGGTGGCGCCGAAAGCCGTCGCCAAGACCAGCGCCGCACAGATTTTCTTCATGATCCCACTCCCAGATACAGTGGCCAGCCCGTGAGATTCTCAACCGGAGGGTGAGAATGTTGCACAGAAAAGACACAATTAAGCCACACTCGCGTCATTGTGCATATGCACACAATAAATGTATCATATTCCTGTATATACTGCAATAATGAACAATACTGAATGCCTCTGCACCGCCGCCACCGCCCGCACCATCGCCACCGCCCTGCCCCTCGCAGATTTTGCCCCGAGCCGGGCCATCCAGGCCCGGTCGGCTACCGGAGACGCCTGTGAGTCATGATTTGTGATCACACGTAGAAATTGCGTGATCACATAATGACGTTTTTTCCCCTGTGGCAGGGTCCGCGAAACTCTGGCGGAACGGGACGGGCCCATGAACATCCACGAATATCAGGCCAAGGCGCTGCTGCGCTCCTATGGCGCACCGGTCAGCGACGGGCGCGTGGTGCTGCGCGCCGAGGAGGCAAAGACGGCGGCGGGCGCGCTCGACGGCCCGCTCTGGGTGGTCAAGGCGCAGATCCATGCGGGCGGCCGCGGCAAGGGCCATTTCAAGGAGGCAGACGCGGGCGAGAAGGGCGGCGTGCGGCTGGCCAGATCGGTCGAGGAGGCCGAGGCCGAGGCCAAGCGCATGCTGGGCCGCACGCTGGTCACGCATCAGACCGGCCCGGCCGGCAAGCAGGTGGGCCGCATCTACATCGAGGACGGCAGCGACATCGCGCGCGAGCTTTACCTCGCGCTGCTGATCGACCGCAAATCGAGCCGCATCGCCTTCGTCTGCTCCACCGAGGGCGGCATGGACATCGAGGCGGTGGCCGCCGAGACTCCCGAGAAGATCCTCTCCTTCGCCGTCGATCCGGCGACCGGCTACCAGCCATTCCACGGGCGGCGCATCGCCTTCATGCTCGGGCTCGAGGGCAAGCAGGTGAAGCAGTGTGTGGCGCTCATGGGCACGCTCTACAAGCTCTTCACCGAACGCGACTGCGAGATGCTGGAGATCAACCCGCTGATCGTTACGCCCGAGGGCGACCTCAAATGCCTCGACGCCAAGATGGGCTTCGACTCGAACGCGCTCTACCGCCAGCCCGACATCGCCGCGCTGCGCGACGAGTCCGAGGAGGATTCGAAGGAACTGGCCGCCTCGAAATACGATCTCAACTACATCGCTCTTGACGGCGAGATCGGCTGCATGGTGAACGGCGCCGGCCTTGCCATGGCGACGATGGACATCATCAAGCTCTACGGTGCCGCGCCCGCCAACTTCCTCGACGTGGGCGGCGGCGCGACGAAGGAGAAGGTGACGGAGGCCTTCAAGATCATCACCTCGGACCCGAACGTGAAGGGCATCCTGGTGAACATCTTCGGCGGCATCATGCGCTGCGACATCATCGCCGAGGGCATCATCGCCGCGGTGCGCGAGGTGGGGTTGCAGGTGCCGCTGGTGGTGCGGCTGGAAGGCACCAACGTGGAGAAAGGCAAGGCGATCATCGCCGAGTCCGGGCTCAACGTGATCGCGGCGGATGATCTGGGCGACGCGGCGAAGAAGATCGTGCAGGCGGTGAGGGGGTAAGGCAGATGGCAG
>PHEG01000499.1 GCA_002842835.1 Alphaproteobacteria bacterium HGW-Alphaproteobacteria-2
GGATCTCATGCGCGCGCTGATCGAGGCTTCGGCGCATGCCACATCGTCGGACCCGGACGGGCCGGGGCGCATCCATCACCGGGTGATTGCCGACCATCTTCGCTCGGTGTCGTTCCTGATCGCCGACGGCGTGCTACCCTCGAACGAGGGGCGCGGCTATGTGCTGCGCCGCATCATGCGCCGTGCCATGCGCCACGCGCATCAACTGGGCGCGCAGGACCCGGTGATGCACCGTCTCGTCGGCGCTCTGGTGGCGCAGATGGGCGGGCACTACCCCGAACTCGGCCGCGCGCGGGCGCTGATCGAGGAGACGCTGCGGCTGGAGGAGACGCGCTTCCGCCAGACGCTCGACCGCGGCCTGCGGCTTCTGGACGACGAGCTTGCGCGGCTGCCCGAGGGTGCGGCGCTGCCCGGCGCCGCCGCCTTCCGGCTCTACGATACCTACGGCTTCCCGCTCGACCTGACGCAGGACGCGCTGCGCGAGCGCGGGCGCGGCGTAGATGTGGCGGGTTTCGATGCCGCGATGGCGGGGCAGAAGGCCAAGGCGCGCGCCACCTGGGCGGGCTCGGGCGAGACCGCCGAGGGCGCGATCTGGTTCGATCTGGCCGAGCAGCATGGCGCCACCGAATTCCTCGGCTACGACAGCGAGGCGGCCGAGGGCCAGGTGCTGGCGCTGGTGAAGGATGGTGCGCGGCTGGCGAAGGCGATGCCGGGCGAGCGGGTGCAGATCGTGCTGAACCAGACGCCGTTCTACGCGGAGGCAGGCGGTCAGGTGGGCGACACCGGCAGTCTCCGCACCGAGGGCGGCGCCGCGCGCATCACCGACACGCGCAAGGTGGCGGGCGTGCACATCCATCTCGCCGAGGTGATTTCGGGCGAAATCGCCGAGGGCGCGGCGGTGCAGCTCGAGGTTGATCACGACCGGCGCGGCGCGATCCGCGCCAACCATTCCGCCACGCATCTGCTGCACGAGGCGCTGCGCCGCGCCCTGGGCGAGCATGTGGCGCAGCGCGGGTCGCTCAACGCGCCCGACCGGCTGCGCTTCGACTTCAGCCATTCGCAGGGGCTGAGCCTGGCCGAACTCAGGCAGGTCGAGGAAGAGGTAAACGCCTTCATCCGGCAGAACGCGCCCGTCGAGACGCGCATCATGACCCCCGACGAGGCGCGCGGCATCGGTGCGCAGGCGCTCTTCGGCGAGAAATACGGCGACGAGGTGCGCGTGGTCTCGATGGGGCGACAGACAAACTCCGGCAAGGGGCGCGACGGCGAGACCTATTCGATCGAGCTTTGCGGCGGCACCCATGTGGCGCGCACCGGCGATATCGGCCTCTTCGTCACCGTGGGCGAGGGCGCGTCGAGTGCCGGCGTGCGCCGGATCGAGGCGCTGACCGGCCACGATGGAGGCGGAACTGGCGCGCCTGCGCCGCGAACTGGCGCTCGCGGGCGGTGGTGGTGGCACCGAGGCGGCTAGTCCGCGCGATGTGGCAGGCCTGCCCTTCCTCGCGCAGGTGCTCCACGGCGTGGCGGGCAAGGACCTGCCGCCGCTCATCGACGAGATGAAGGCGCGGCTCGGTTCCGCCGTGATCCTGCTGATCGCCGAGGCGGGCGGCAAGGCGGCAGTGGCCGTCGGCGTGACGGACGATCTGACCGCGCGGGTCTCGGCCGTGGACATCGTACGGGCGGTGATGTCCGCGCTGGGCGGCAAGGGCGGGGGCGGGCGGCCCGATCTCGCGCAGGGGGGCGGTGCCGATGCCGACCGCGCCGACGAGGCCATCAAGGCGGCGGAAGCCGTCATCACGGGAGGATGAAATGACCGCACTCTGGATCGCGCACGTCACGGTGACGGACGCCGAGGCTTACGGGCGCTACGCCAAGATCGCCGCCGAGGCAATTGCCGAACATGGCGGCGTCTTTCTCGCCCGTGGGGGGCGCTACCGGCAGATGGAAGGCGCCGAGCGCCCGCGCAACGTGGTGGCGCGCTTTCCCAGCGTCGAGGATGCCGTGGCCTGCTACAACTCTCCCCGCTATCAGGAGGCACTGGGCCACGCGAAGGGTGCCGCCGAGCGCGATCTCGTCATTGTCGAGGAAAGCTGACGGCGCTCAGCTGGGCCAGCCGTCGGCGCCGGTGAAAGCGGCGGTGAGCGGGCTCTGCACCTCAGCCAGTGGCTCGATCACGTCGAAATGGTGCCGCCCCGGGTCTTCCACCGCCCGGGTATCGGCGCCAAGTCCTGTCCACACATTGGCGATGAGCGCGTTCTGGCGGCGGAATTCGGGCCGCTCCGCCCCACCTGCCCAGGCGGTGAGCCGAACGCCTGCGCGCGGC
>PHEG01000037.1 GCA_002842835.1 Alphaproteobacteria bacterium HGW-Alphaproteobacteria-2
GCGCCTCGTGCGCGACCAGATCGGGCCGGTCGCGGCCTTCAAGCTGGCCGTGGTGGTGGACAGGCTGCCCAAGACCCGCTCGGGCAAGATCCTGCGCGCGACCATGGCCAAGATCGCGGACGGGGAAGAATTCAAGATGCCAGCCACCATCGACGACCCCAAGATCCTCGACGAGATCCGGGCGGCGCTGGAAACGCTGGGCTATCCGGCCAAGGTGTGACGGACTCACTTTTGGACAGGTTGGATTGTCGCCCGGTTCGCGCTAAAAGGGTGCAACCTCTGCGCGAACGCCGGGGGCCACGCTCGATTTACGCGTATCCGGAGGATCAGGTGCTGATCGGTACGAGTCCGCTTAATGCTCCGGGCTGGCGGCAGGCCAGCCCCTCGCCGCGGGCAGAGCCCACGCTGCTGTCCCACGCCGTGCTCGATGATTTGCGCGATCTGATCGGCACCGAGAGCTTCGGTGCCTTCCTCGCACAGGTTCACGCCGATCTCTGCGCCGCGGCGGAGGACATCGCCCGCGCCGACGCGGCCGGGGATTTCGCTGGGCTGCGGCGGCACAGCCACGCCATGATCGGCGTTGCCGGAGCGATCGGCGCGACCGAGGTAGAAGAAGTCGCGCGGGCGCTGAACGCGGCGGCGCGCGCGACCGATATCGAAGGCACGCGCTCGCGGGTGGCAGTGCTCCGCCGCATTTCGGAAGCGCTCTGTGACGAGATCGCATGGCAAAGGGAAGGCCAGCGTCCACTGTGAGCGCGCCTGCCGCACCGCCCGTCCTGCTTGTCGAGGACACGCCGTCATTGCAGATGGTCTATGAGGCGGTGCTGCGCAACGCCGGCCAGCCGGTGGTCAGCGCGGCCACCGGCGGCGAAGGGCTGCGCCGTTTCCGCGAGACCGGCGCGCTGGTGGTGCTGCTCGATCTCATCCTGCCCGACCGTGACGGACTCGACGTGATGGCCGAAATGCTGGCCGCGCGCCCGGAAACGCGGGTGCTGGTGATCACCGCCGACGGCTCGATCAACCGCGCGGTGGAGGCGATGCGCGCGGGCGCGCATGACTTCCTGGTGAAGCCCTTCGACGAGACACGGCTTGTCAGCTCGGTGCGCAACGCGCTCGCCAGCGTCGGGGATGCGCCGCCCGGCGCGCGTTCGGCGGAGCTTCCGGGCGGCGCGTTTCAGGGGTTCATCGGCTCCTCGCCCGCAATGCGCGAGATCTACGGGCGCATCACCTCGATCAGCCGCTCGCTCGCCACCGTCTTCATCTCGGGCGAGAGCGGGACCGGCAAGGAGGTCTGCGCGCAGGCGGTGCATGACCTGTCGAACCGCGCCGAAGGGCCCTTCGTGCCGCTTAACTGCGGCGCCATTCCCGCCGACCTGCTCGAGTCGGAGGTCTTCGGCCATCTGCGCGGCGCGTTCACCGGGGCGATCGCCAACAAGATCGGCGCTGCCGCCGCCGCCGACGGCGGCACACTCTTTCTCGACGAGGTCTGCGAGATGGACCTCAACCTGCAGACCAAGCTGCTGCGCTTCCTGCAGACATCGACGATCCAGCCGGTAGGCGCCGCGACCCCGCGCAAGGTGGACGTGCGCATCATCTGCGCCACCAACCGCGACCCTGCCGAAGAAGTGCGCAAGGGCCGGTTCCGCGCCGATCTTTTCTACCGGCTGCATGTGGTGCCCATTCACCTGCCGCCATTGCGCATCCGCGGCGAGGATGTGATCGAGATCGCCGAGCATGTGCTGGGCCAGCTTTCGGATGAGGAAAGCAAGAGCTTCACCGGGATCGAGGACGAGGTGAAGGCGCTCTTCCGCCGCCACCCCTGGCCGGGCAATGTGCGCCAGCTCATCAATGTGCTGCGCAATGCGGTGGTGCTCAACGAGGGGCCGCTCGTGACCCGCGCAATGCTGCCGCTCGAGATGCTGCATTTCGACGAAACCGGCGGGGGCGCCATGGCCGAGCCGGAACCGGCGGAGCCCACGGCCGCGGTGGGCGGGCTGATCGGGCGGCCGCTGGCCGAAATCGAGCGGCTGGTGATCGAGGAGACGATCGCCCGCTACGGCGGCGTTCCGCGCGCCGCGCGGGTGCTCGACGTCTCACCATCCACGCTCTACCGCAAGCTCGCCGCCTGGGAGCAGCAGCAAGGCTGACTGCGCTGGACCGGCCCGCCCCCCGATGCTATCGGCAGGAAACACCGGGGAGGAGGGGGCATGTCCGGCAACCTGACGATCGTTGATCATCCGCTCGTGCAGCACAAGCTGACGCTGATGCGCGAGCGCGCCACCTCCACCGCCGTCTTCCGCCAGTTGCTGCGCGAGATATCCCAGCTTCTGGCCTATGAGGTCACCCGCGACCTGCCGCTCACGCGGGTTCGCATCGACACGCCGCTGATGGAGATGGAGGCGCCGCGCCTCGCGGGCAAGAAGCTGGCGCTGGTGTCGATCCTGCGCGCGGGAAACGGGCTGCTCGACGGGGTGCTGGAGCTGATCCCCTCGGCGCGGGTGGGTTTCGTCGGGCTCTACCGCGACGAGGCGACGCTGCAGCCGGTGCAATACTACTTCAAGGTTCCTACCGAACTTGCAGAACGGCGGGTGATCGTGCTCGATCCGATGCTGGCCACCGGCAACTCCTCGGCGGCGGCGGTAACGCTGCTGAAGGGCGCGGGGGCCACCGACATCCGCTTCCTGTGCCTGCTCGCGGCACCCGAAGGCGTGGCGCGCATGGCCGAGGCCCACCCCGACGTGCCCATCATCACCGCTGCGCTCGACACCCGGCTGAACGACAAGGGCTACATCCTGCCCGGTCTAGGTGATGCGGGTGACAGGATGTACGGCACAAAATAGCGGTTCCCGCTTTACGGATCAGCAACAATGCGGCATGGTCGTTCCCAAGCCATGGGGGGCTGTCATGCGTGCATTTGACCGGATTTTCCGGACCGGAACCGTAATATTCTTCATCGGCGCGACCGCAGTGGGCGCGCAGAGCCTCAACAGCATCCGCGGCCCGGCGGAAGAGCCGCCGCCCAGCTATCAGGGACGGCAATATGTGGATAGCGCGGGGTGCGTCTTCGTGCGTGCGGGCGTCGGCGGCAACGTGACCTGGGTGCCGAGGGTGGACCGCCAGCGCCGCCCGATCTGCGACCAGACGCAGACTCTGGGCGGAGGCGCGCGTGCCGTGGCCGAGGCACCGCGCACGGCGCCGGCGCCGGCCAATCCTGTCGCTGCAGCCACGCCCGTTGCAGCCCGGCCGAGCGCCACTTCTGCCGCTCCGGCTGCCGCCCCCCCCTCGACGGGGGTGGCGATACTCGCCGCGTCTTCCGGCCCGCCCTCGACCGCCGACGCGGCGACGCTCCAGGCGGCCTGCGACGGCAAGGCCCCGGGCAGCCTCTACCGGGTCTCGATCGGCAGCCGCCAGTTCACCGTGCGCTGCGGTTCGCAGGCGCCGCGTCCGGCGCGGGTCACGCCGCGCAGCGACCACGTGGCGGTGGCGCGCACCTATGGCAGTGACAGCATCCCGGTGCCCGAGGGCTATGCGTCCGCACACGCGCCCGGGCGGCTCAACCCCTACCGCGCCCAGGGCACCCCCGAGGGCGAGGCGGCGATGAACCGTCTCTGGACCCGGACGGTACCACGCCGCGAGATCCCGGGGGCCGCCGCCGCAACAGGTGCGCCGGGGCATGTGTTCGCCTCGTCGAAGCGTCTCGCGACGTCTTCGGCGCCCCAGATGCACCGTGTCCAGGTGGCGACCTTCGGCAATGTCGAGAACGCGGCACATGCCCGAGAGCGGTTCCGCGCGCTCGGGCTGCCGGTGGAGACGCGCAAGCTCGGGCGCGGCGGCTTCCTATACGAGGTGATCTATCTCGGCCCCTTCCTGCGCAAGGACGAACTCGACGGCGCTCTCGAAGCGGCGCGCCGCGCCGGATTCCACGACGCGCGGGCGGTGCGCTGACGAGGCCGGGGCAACTGGCCGTCGCGGCGCTTCTCGCGCTCGCGGCCTGCGGCCCGGCGCCAGGCCCTTCGGTCTCGATGCCCGTGCTGGGAGGTGCCGCCACTTCCGCGCCCGTCAATACCGGTGCAGAGACCCTGTCGATCGGCGCGGAGTTGAACCGGATACGCCACGCCGAGGGGCTCGCCCCGCTCACGCGCGATCCGGCGCTCGATGCCGCCGCCGCCCGTCATGCCGCCGATCTGTCGGCGCGCGGCGTGCTCTCGCACCGCGGCGCCGACGGCACGGGCCCGCGCGAACGCATGGCGCGGCAGGGTTATGCCGCCTGCCTCTCGGCCGAGAACGTGGCACGCGGCCAGCGCGACGCGGCTGCCGTGATGGCCGCCTGGATGGACTCGGCCCCGCACCGGCGCAACATCCTGCTCGCGCAGGCGACGGATTTCGGCGCCGCGCGCGGGCCCGGCAACACCTGGGTGCTCAAGATCGCCCGGCCCTGCCGCTGAGCCGCCCGTTCACCCAGGTGGCGCGCACCGCGCGGTCGTCGCCCATCATGATGGTGGGGAAGACCGCCTGCCAGATGTCATCCGCCCGCGCCGCGCGCTGCGCGATGGCGGAGGTCGACGCGAGGTCGAGCACCACCAGATCGGCCTCCATTCCCGGCGCCAGCCGCCCGATCCGGTCGTCGAGCCGCAGTGCCCGCGCCGATCCTGAAGTGGCCAGCCACAGAAGCTGCGCGGGATGGATCGGAGTTCCCGAAAGCTGGCCGATCTCGTAGGCCGCCGCCATGGTGCGCAGCATCGAGAAGCTGGAGCCGCCGCCGGTGTCGGTTGCGAGGCCCACGCGCTGGCGCGCGGCCACCGCGCGGCCCATGTCGAAAAGCCCGGAGCCGATGAAGGTGTTCGAGGTCGGGCAGTGCACCAGCGCCGCATCCGCCTCCTTCAGCCGTGCGCGCTCGCGATCCTTCAGATAGATGGCATGGCCGAAGACTGCGCCCGGGCCCAGGAGCCCGAACCGCTCGTAGGTGTCGAGATAGTCGCGTGCGTCGGGGAAGAGCGAGGCCACCCAGGCCACCTCGTCGGTCTGCTCGGAGAGATGCGTCTGCATCAGGCAATCGGGGTGTTCGGCCCAGAGCGCGCCCAGCGCCTCCAGTTGCTCCGGCGTCGAGGTGGGCGAAAAGCGTGGTGTCACGGCGTAGGAGAGCCGCCCGCGACCGTGCCAGCGTTCCAGAAGCGCCTTCGAGTCGTCATAGGCCGAGTGGGCCGTGTCGCGCAGCCCCTCGGGGGCGTTGCGGTCCATGCAGGTCTTGCCCGCGACGGCGCGCATCCCCCGCGCCTCGGCAGCCGCGAAGAAGGCATCGACGCTCTCGGGGTGGATGGTGCAGTAGCTGCACACGGTGGTGGTGCCCTCCGCCAGCACCAGATCGAGGTAGCGCGCCGCCGTCTCCGCCGCATAAGCCGGGTCGGCAAAGCGCATCTCCTCGGGGAAGGTGTAGCCATTCAGCCAGTCGATCAGGCGCTTGCCCCAGGAGGCGATGATCGCGGTCTGCGGGTAATGCACATGCGCATCGACGAAGCCGGGCAGGATCAGGGCATCGCCGTAATCGGTGACCGGCGCCTCCGGGTTGGCGGCGCGCAGCGCATCGGTCGCGCCCAGCGCGGCTATTCGCCCGCCCTCGATCAGCAGCGCGCCGCGGCGCTCGTGGCGCACGGCCTCGCCGAGCGGAACATGGAACGGGTCGGCGGTGAAGGCGAGTGTCTGGCCGAGGATGAGATGTCGCTGGAGCATGTCTGTGCGGTCTGTGTAAACGTCTGCGGAGTTTCCGGGGCTCCGCCCCGGACCCCGGAATATTTGGGGAAAGATGAGGGGACGGAACCAAGCGATGGCCTCTTCTAGACCGATGCCGCGCAAATGGCTTTCACCGATTTCGCGATGCGCCTTCGCACGAAACCGAACAGCACGTCAGCCGCGCCCGGCGCGCTCGCGCTCGGTCAGCCGGTCCTCGATCGCCGCGAGGCGGCGCAGCACCTCGTCGCGGTAGGCGTCCGTCGCGGCCACCTCCTCGGCGGAATGCGCCTCCTGCATCGAGTTCACGATGAGACCGACCAGCAGGTTCACCACCGCGAAGGTCGTGACCATGATGAAGGGCACGAAGAAGGCCCAGGCCCAGGGGATCTCCGCCATCACAGGGCGCACGATGCCCATCGACCAGGACTCGAGCGTCATGATCTGGAAGAGCGAATAGGCGCTCTCGCCCAGAGTGCCGAACCAGTCGGGGAAGGCCGCACCAAAGAGCTTCGTCGCCATCACCGAGGCGATGTAGAAGATGAGCCCCATCAGCAGGAAGACCGAGCCCATGCCGGGCAGCGCCGAGACGAACCCCTCGACCACCCGGCGCAGGCGCGGTGCCACGGTGATGACGCGCAGCACCCGCAACACGCGCAGCGCACGCAGCACAGACATCTCGTGCCCCGCGGGCACCAGCGCGATCCCCACCACGATCACGTCGAAGAGCCCCCAGCCGGTGGTCAGGTAGCGCCATCCGCGGGCATAGAGCTTCAGCGCGATCTCGGCGACGAAGAAGGCGAGGCAGGCGCTGTCGAGCGCGAGGATCAGCGGCCCGGCGGCGGCCATCAGACTGGCCGAGGTTTCCATGCCGAGAAGCACCGCGTTGAAGAGGATCACACCGAAGATGGTGTTCTGCACCGAGGGGCGGTCGAGCCAGGCGGCGAGGCGATGTCGGAGGGTCATCTTGCGGGGCACTCCTGAACGGTCAGGGCCCATATGGCGCGGCGCCCGGGGGCCCGCAAGCGGTGCTTGCGGCACCCGGCTGCCCCCGCCATAAAGGCCACAGGCATGGAGGGCGCATGGGCGAGACCGCATTCCCCGGCTGGCACGGCACCACCATCCTCGCGGTGCGCAAGGGCGGTGAGGTGGTGATGGCGGGCGACGGGCAGGTGAGCCTCGGACAGACGGTGATCAAGGGCACGGCGCGCAAGCTGCGCCGTCTTGCGCCGGGCGGGCATGAGGTGGTGACGGGCTTCGCGGGCTCCACCGCCGACGCCTTCGCGCTGCTCGAACGGCTCGAAGCGAAACTTGAGGCAAGCCCCGGGCAGATTCAGCGTGCCTGCGTGG
>PHEG01000038.1 GCA_002842835.1 Alphaproteobacteria bacterium HGW-Alphaproteobacteria-2
TGCCGTCTTCCATGTGGTCAAGGGGCGCGGGCGCAGCACGATCAATGGCGAGACCATCGAATGGGGCCCGAAGGATACCTTCTCGGCGCCGGTGTTCGCTGCAGTGGACCATGCCGCGGACGGCGAGGCATTCCTGATAAGAGTGCACGACAAGCCGTTGCAGGAAAAGCTCAACTACTACGAGGAGCGCGACCGGTGAGCGACCGTCTGTTCGATATCCCCGCCCCGCCGGGCGTGCCGGTGGCGGGCGAGACCCGCGCCTACCTGGTGCACCGCATCTTCTGTGTCGGGCGCAACTACGCCGCCCATGCCGCCGAGATGGGCGTCGAGGCCGACCGTGAGGCGCCCTTCTACTTCACCAAGTCGCCCTCGGCGATCCTGCTCTCGGGCGCCACGGCGCCCTATCCGCCCGGCACCAAGAACTTTCACTACGAGATGGAACTTGTTGTTGCAATTGGACAACCTGTGTTCCGGGCAAGTCTGGAGGAAGCCGCGCGGACGGTCTTCGGCTATGCCTGCGGGCTCGACATGACGCGCCGCGACCTGCAACTGGCGGCACGCGAGAAGCAGCGCCCCTGGGACCTCGGCAAGGATGTGGAGCAATCCGCCGTCATCGCCGCGATCACGCCTGCCGCGCAGGTGCCGGAGATCGGCCCGCAACGCATTCCGAAATCATCGCGCATCTCTCGGGTTTCTACCACCTCGTACCTGGCGATCTGATCTACACCGGCACACCCGCGGGCGTGGGTGCGGTGAAACCCGGCGACGTGATCGAGGGCATCATCGACGGGCTCGCCCCGGTGCGCCTGACCATCGGAGACCCGGAATGAAACATTACGGCTACTTCCGTTCCTCCGCCGCCTGGCGGGTGCGCATCGCGCTCAACCTCAAGGGCGTGGCGCACGAGAACATCGTCGTGCACCTTCGAAAGGGCGAGCAGAAATCCCCCGAGCATCTGAGCCGCAACCCGCAAGGCCTTGTCCCGGCTCTGGAAACCGGCGGCGAGACGCTCACCCAATCGCTCGCCATCCTCGAATGGCTGGAGGAAGCCCACCCGGAGCCGCCGCTGCTGCCGGCCGACCCGATTGCCCGCGCCCATGCCCGCGCCGTGGCGCAGATCATCGCCTGTGACATCCACCCGCTGCAGAACCTGCGCGTGCTGAGCTACCTGCGCGAGAATTTCGGTGCGGATCAGGGGGCGGTGGATCTTTGGTGCCAACGCTGGATCGGCGCCGGGCTCGCCGCTGTCGAGGAACTGCTCCGGCGCGCCGACCATGGCCAGCCCTTCGCCTTCAGCGGCACGCCAGGGATGGCAGATATCTGTCTCGTTCCACAGCTTTACGGGGCAGAGCGTTTCAAGGTGGATGTCTCGGGCCTTGCGCGGGTGCGCGCGGTGGGAGCCGCCTGTGCCGAACATCCCGCATTTGCCAGGGCCGACCTGCGCGCGCAGCCCGATTACGAGGATTGATCCCGTGCCCCGGCTTCGTTCCGGGGCCCTGCCCGACTTGTAGCCGCCGCCCCGGGCGCGACCGGAGGTGCGAGCATGTGCCCGGAAGGAGTGCAGACATGACGACCCGCCCCATCCTCATCGCCGGCGGCGGCATCGGCGGGCTCGCCACTGCCATCGGCCTCGCGCAGAAGGGCATCAGCAGCCTGGTGCTGGAAAAGGCGCGCGAACTGGGCGAGATCGGTGCGGGCATCCAGCTCGGCCCCAACGCCTTCCACGCCTTCGACACGCTGGGCGTGGGCGACGCGGCACGCGCCATGGCCGTCTACATCGACAAGCTGCGCCTGATGGACGCGCTGACCGCCGAGGAGATCACCCATATCCCTCTCGACGATGCCTTCCGCACCCGCTTCGGCAATCCCTATGCGGTGGTGCATCGGGGCGACCTGCACGGCGTACCGCCATTCTGACCGATGGCGAGCGGGTGCGGGGTGCGGCACTGATCGGGGCCGACGGGCTCTGGTCGAACATCCGCCGCCGCGTGGTGGGCGACGGCGCGCCGCGCGTCTCGGGGCACACGACCTATCGCTCGGTCATTCCCACCGAGGAGATGCCCGAGGATCTGCGCTGGAACGCCGCCACGCTCTGGGCCGGGCCGAAATGCCATATCGTGCATTACCCGCTGTCGGGCTGGAAGCTCTTCAACCTCGTCGTCACCTACCACAACGATGCCGCCGCGCCGGTGGCAGGCCAGCCGGTGACGGCGGAAGAGGTGAAGCGCGGCTTCGAGCATGTGCACCCGATGGCGCGGCAGATCATCGACCGCGGCCAGGGCTGGAAGCTCTGGGTGCTCTGCGACCGCGAGCCGGTGATGGACTGGGTCGATGGCCGCGTGGCGCTCCTGGGCGATGCCGCGCATCCGATGCTGCAATACATGGCCCAGGGCGCCTGCATGGCGATGGAGGATGCCGTGGCCATGGCGCACGAGATGGCGGCGCACGGCGGCGACGCGGCACGCGCCTTCCCCGCCTATTGCGCCCGGCGGCGGAAGACCCCCGAGCAGTGGTATGACGCCGTCGCCTGGCTTTACGGCGGCACCGGACTCGAAGGCGGCGTGACGGGCTGAGAGGGTTCAGAACGCCTTGAGCCGCCGCGTCGTCTCGGGGTCGAGGAAACCCGCCACGGTGGCATCCGTCTCCAGCGCCAGCGCGCGGCTGAAATCCGGCAGCGCGGCGGCCGTCAGTACCCGTTTCATCGCCCGCGCCGAGAGTGGCGGCAAGGCGGCCAGCCGCGCCGCCAGCACCCCGGCCTCGGCCAGCAGTGCCCCGGGCGGCACCACCTGCCAGGCAAGACCCATCTCGCGCAGGGCATGCGCGTCGTAGCGCTCGCCCAGCAGCAGCATCTCGCGCGCCTTTTGCAGCCCCACCAGCGCGGGCAGCAACACGGTGACGCCCCCGGTGACGAAGAGGTTCAGCGACACCTCGGGAAAGAAGCCCCGCGCCCCCTCGGCCCAGAGCGCGAAATCGCAGTTGATCGCCCATTCGAAACCGCCACCCACGGCCCAGCCGTTGATCGCGCCGACCACGGGCTTGGGCCCCAGCACAATGGCCTCGGTGGCACGCTGGATGGCGCGCACCAGCGCGCGTGCCTCCTCCTCGGTTTCCGGATGGCGGTGGTCGTGCCGGTCGTCCCCTGCGCAGAAAGCCCGCCCGGCGCCGGTGAACACGATCGTCCGCGTCGCCGGATCGGCATTCGCATCGTCGAAGGCGCGCGCCACATCCGCGATCAGCACCGGGTTCATCGCGTTGAGCCGCTCGGGACGGTTGAGCGTGATCGTCCGCACACCCTCGCCCGTAAGCGAGCTGAGCACCGTATCATATTGAAAATCCGTCATTCGTAGCCCCTCACCACGCGGCGTGTCTTGCCCTCGGTCCGGGGCAGCGCGCCATGCGGCAGAAGCCGAACCTCTGCCGTCGCGCCCAGATCGGCCTTGATCGCGGCGGCCACCGCCCCGGCGAGCCCCGGCTCCACCGCGCGCCCCGCCGCCAGTTCCGCCTCAACCGGCAGCCGGTCGTAAGGCGGTGGCGCGGCCAGGCGGATCCGATATTCGCCGGAAAGCTCCGCAAAGCGCCCCAGCACGGCGGCCACCATGCTGGGAAAGAGGTTGAGCCCGCGCACCACCACCATGTCGTCGCTTCGCCCGACGACGCGAAACCGGAAACCCGTGCGGTGGCAGACACATGGCGCTGTCTCCTCGACCACGAGGATATCCGCGGTGCGAAAGCGCACGAGCGGCTGGCAGTCGCGCAGCAGATGCGTCAGCACCAGTTCGCCCTGCGCCCCGGGGCGCAGTTCCAGCGGCTGGCCGCTCTCGGGTTCCAGCAGTTCGGGCCAGAGCACGTCTCCGGCGACGAAATGCAGCCGGGTGTCATGCTCGCATTGCGCGGCGAAGTTCGACAGCACGTCGGACACGCCGTAATTTGCGTTGCGCGGCTCCATCCCCCAGGTCTCGCGCAGCCGGTTGCGGAAGGCCGGATCGTCGAGCCCCGGCTCGCCGCCGAAGAGCCCCAGCCGCAGCCCCAGATCGCGCGGCGAAAGTCCCGGGTGTTCTTCGGCCAGCACCCGCTCCAGCACCGCCGGATAGGAGGGAGTGCAGGAGATCGCATCCACCCCCAGCTCGCGGATGGTGCGGATCAGCAGCGCCGTCTCGCCCACGCCGAAGGGCACGGTCAGCGCGCCGGTGGCCTCCAGCGTCAGATGGTCGGTCAGCCCGCCCATCCACATGCGGTAGTTGAGGCAGTGCACCACCCGATGCCCCGGCCGCAGCCCCGCCGCGCGCTGCGCCCGCCCGCCGACCGTTGCCGTCACCGCTGCATCGCGCGCCGAGAGGGCGAGGTTCATTGCCTGCCCGGTGGTGCCCGAGGTGCGGTGCAGCCGCACCGCCTGTTCCACAGGTGCCGCGAGATAAGCGCCAAAGGGCGGATGCGCCGCCTGCGAGGCGCGCAACTGCGCCTTGTCCGACAGTGGCAGCACCGCCAGATCCTCGGGCCGAGCCGGCACTGCCGCCCCCTGCCAGAGCGCGCGGTAGAAGGCCGAGCCCGCCAGGCGCACGCGCTGCGCCGCCCAGGCTGCCCGTGCGTGTGCCGCAATCTCTGTCGCCGGGCGGAACTCGGCATCGGCCAGCAGGCTCACGGTTCCATCCCCCGCTCCCAGATCAGGCACAGAGTCCCGATCACCGCCTCACGGTCGGTCGATACGGCCGCAACCCCCGGATCGCGCGACAGCAGAAGCCCCGCGAGATATTGATCAACCATGCCGCCCAGCGCATAGGCGCGGCGCGTCAGCTCGTCGCGCGCAGGTGCGGCACGCCTCTCTCGCCGCGCACGGCGCTCGGCCGCACGCACCACGGTTGCCACCCAGTCGGCGTTGAGCCGCTGGAAGGCCGCCTGCGCCCCCGGAAAGGCGTCGAGATGATGCACGAGGCAGCGCATGAGCCCGGCATTCGCTTCGAAGAGCGCGACATAGGCCGATGTCGCGGCGCGCGTGGCCTCGGCCTCGGAGGCCATGCGGGTGGCGGCGCGCATCCCTTGCTGGAGGAAGGTAACGAAGCCCTGGAGCAGCGTGTCGGTCAGCGCCTGCCGGTCGGCGAAATGGATGTAGAAGGTGCCATGCGCCACGCCCGCGCCCTCGCAGATCGCCGCAATCGTCAGCTCAGCGGGCGGGCGGGATTCCAGCAGGTCGCTGGCCGCTGCCAGAAGGGCCGCGCGGGTGCGCGCGCCGCGCCCCTGCCCTGCAACACCCGCAGCAAGCGCGCGGCTGTAAAGATGGTCGGGGGGCGGGGATGCGCGGGCGGGTGCGACGGACATGGCAATCCAGATCATGAATATGACGTCATATTCATTTTTTCTTGGAGCAGGTCAAGCCGACAGATACCGGCGACAGCACCGGGCACGAAGCCCCTCCGCGCGGCCGCTTTCGCTGCCTGCAGCGGTCAGTCCCCGATCTCCGCGTCCGGATCGACGGGCTTCCTGTGGGCAATGCCCTTGTGACAGGAAATGCATGTCTCGCCCTCGGTCATCGCAACCTGCATCTTCTCTGCGGCCCGACGACCCTGGACGTGAAAATCCATCGCCTCGAAACTGTGACAGTTCCGGCACTCGCGGCTATCGTTCTGCTGCATCGTGGCCCAGACGCGGTTTGCCATTTCCCATCGATGCGCCTCGAACTTTTCGGGCGTGTCGATCTTGCCGGTCACCTTAGCCCAGAGCTCGCCCGTCGCCTGCACCTTGCGCACGAGCTTGGGCCCCCAGGCGTGGGGCACATGACAATCGGAGCAGACGGCACGCACGCCCGAGGCGTTCTTGTAATGCGAGGATTCCTTGTATTCCTGATAGACCGTGTCGCGCATCTCATGGCACGAGATGCAAAACCCCAGCGTATTGGTCGCTTCCATCGCGGTGTGAAACCCGCCCCAGAAGATGATGCCCGCCACGAATCCCGCGATCATCACCAGCCCCAGTGCCACGGTATGGGCTGGCGTCCAGAACCAGTGCCACAGCTTCTTGATCCATCTCATCGATCTCTTTCTCTGCCAGAAGCGGGCATGCACGCCGGAACGTGCAAACCGCGCAAATCATCATGCGCCATGATCCGGGCTATTCCCGCGGCAGATCCTGGAGATAGGCCAAAAGGTCGGCCTGCATGCTCACCGGCAAGCTGTGCATTCCAGGCATCTGCTCGCCCGGCTGACCGACGCGAATCTTGTGCAGAACTTCCTGCGGGTTGCCCGCGGCCAACGCGCCGAGCGCGTCCATCTCCTTTGGCTCGCGCCCGTCGAGTCCGTGGCATGCCACGCAAAGCGTCTGGTAGAGATCCTTTCCATGCGCCTTGTCGCCTGTGACCGACTTGTCGGCGTAGTTGATCACCGTGGAGAAACCGATCTGTCCGCGCGTGACGAAATTCGCCAGATCGACGAAATCGGCCTCGCTCAAGAGCCCGTCAAAGCCGTGCGAGGCATGTTTCATCACCGCGATCACCGCCGCGGGCTTGCCGCCGTCGAGCGCCTTCAGCCCCTTGATGCCGGTCTCGTACGAACCCTTGGCATAGGCGCCGTCCCTGCCCATCAGATCCCAGCCATGGCAGGACTTGCAGCGCCAGGTGACATCGCCTGATCTCTTGGTGTTCGAGGCGGGCCAGGCGGGGTGCGTCTCGGAGGGCTTGGAAGCTTTCAGCACGGTCATCCAGTTGTCATAGAGCTTGCCGCCACGCGAGATGGAATAGGCCAGCCCGGGGTCTGTCGCCTCCTCCGCCTGCGCGGGCGTCGCACTCGGGACCGCGAGCGAAAGCGCAAGCGCGAGGCAAGTGATCGACACGGTCGACCACGAGAATCTCTGGATGGTTTCAAGAGCGTGGGGCACGGGGGTTTCCTCCTATGGGCCAAGGAGGCAATTCTAACACCTGAAATATACAGAGCCTTGACACAGATCAGTGGTTGGCAGGAGTCGCGCTGGTCCCTGACGCACGATGCAATGAAACGGGGCGCAGGCCCCCCCGGCCCTGCGCCCCGTCGCCTGCGGCTCCCCCCCGGAAGCCGCAGTGCACCCCGTTCAGCCGCCCATCAGCAGGCGCGCCTCGTGTTTCTTCAGCGACCGCCGCGCCGCACGATAGCCTGCGCGGCTTGCCGTCTCGGCGAGTTCCGGAAACAGGTCCAGAAGTTCCGCCCGCTGCTCCCGTTCCAGCCCGCGCAGCGACCAGTCGCCGGGCTGGAAGCTTTCCGACCAGGCGCCGTCCGCGAGGATGACCTCGTGGTGGTCGAACATCACATGAATGTAGGTCACACCGGCAGTCTCCACCTGCGCGATGCCATCGCCATCGGCCAGGTGCTTGGCGGCGACGAGCACCTCGGCCTCGTCGAAGAAGAGCCGCGTGCGCTCGCTCATCACCAGCATGCGGTGATTTGGCGAGACAAGCATGTCGCGCTCGGGCAGACCGTGGCCCAGCGCCCCGGCGCGGATGCGCACCGCGCGCAGGTCCGGTGCCAGAGCCAGTTCGGTGCGCGAGAGGGTGCGTGCGCCCACCCAGCGCACGGTTTGCACGCCATGGTCGCGGGTGATCACCCTGTCGCCCGGGCGCAGATCCTCCACCGGCTTCTCTCCCGAGGGCGTGCCGATGCGCGTGCCCGGGGTAAAGCAGGGAATGATCTTCTCGATGTTCTTGAAGACGATCTGCCCGGTCTTCTTGCCGTCGGCATCGAAGTATTCGACCTTGCCGTCAAAGCCGTTGCCGTCGCTGTCGGGGCCCTGGATGATCACCTTCAGCGTGCCGTCGCCCGCCGAGCCGGTCAGATCGAGCGTGTCGTAATCGTCGCCCCCGTCACCGCCGAAGACCACATTGTTGTCGGTGTTGCGGAAGCCGGTGAAGATATCGCGGTCGTCCTCGCCGAAGGCGACATCATTGCCGTCGCCCACGTCGATGAAGTCGTTGCCCGCGCCACCGCGGATCACGTCGTTGCCACGGCCGCCGAACAGTCTGTCATCGCCGTCGCCGCCGTCGATCTGGTCGTTGCCATCGCCGCCGAAGATCGTGTCGTTCCCGGCCTCGCCGAACAGCCGGTCGTTGCCCGTCCCGCCGTCGATGAAGTCGTCGCCCGGGCCGCCGAAGATCGCATCATTGCCCGCCTCACCGAAGACGGTGTCGTTGCCGAGGCCCGCCTTCACCGTGTCGTTGCCCGCGCCCGCGAGCACGATGTCGTCGTCGGGCCCCTGCCCCGGCAGGATGGCATCGCCCGCGTCGATGCGGTCGCCATCCGGGTCGCCGGTATAGTCGATGTCGATCAGGTCGTTGCCCGCAGTCCCTTCGACGATTCCGTTCAGCGTGTCGGCAGGGCCCAGCGGCGCGGCGCTGTCGTAGAGCGCGACGTAATTGATCTGGCCGTCGAAGAAACGATCGTAGCTGCCGTCGTCGGACTCGCGTGCCGCGAAGGTGAAGCGTTCGTCGTCATCATCGCCGATGGCCAGCGTCAGCCCCTTGGTGTCGAAGTCCTCGACATGCTCGGTGCCCCTGGTGACGTTCGCCACCCCGAAGCTGCCGCCCGAGGCCGCGTCCCAGGAATAGACCACCTCCACTGTGTCGCCCGGCTGGTAGAAGCCGTTGGCCGTGGAAAGCTCCAGCGCCTTGCCGTTGGCGAAGTGCTGCACCGTCACCGCGCCATCCCGGGTCACCGAGATGCCGAACCACCCCTCGGTGGCGCGATCGGCAAATTCGCCGCGGTTGACGATGGTGTCGGGGCTCGTGCCCACCTGCGCGTCCTGCCGGAAGGAGACGGCCAGCGTGCCCTGGCCGATCCGGAACGGCGCATCGTCGCCATCGACATCGAAGAAATCTTCCCAGCCATCAGTGACAAGCCTGCCGCCCGCAGCGAAGGCGTTGCCCTCGAAGGTGCCGTTCTGCGCCCGGCCGTCACCGAGGCCGGTGTCCCTGTTCGGCGCAGCCTTCTCGAAATCCCACAGCCCGATGAGCGAATCGTTCACCGGCCCGTCGAACTGCGCGGACCCGGGGCTTCCCGCAGGAGCGGGATGACCGTGGATCGAGGACAGCAGCTTCAGGACCATTACCGTGCTCTATCCGCCATGTGGCACATTCCGGTGGGCCCGCCCGGTGCGGGAACATGCCGCAACGGGTGCGGTCCGCCGACGAGCGATTCCGCCGTGACCGAGCAGCAGCGCGACCAGAAAAGACAGGAAGAACATCCAGAACACCATCTCACACCCCCCAGCGCACGGCCTGGCCGTGCTGCAGTCACCCATCCCCGCGCCCAGCCTAGCCGATGCGGCACCGCCCGATAAAGGGAATTCAGGCAGGATTGCGGCGCCAAGCAGGCGCGCGAGGGGCAAATGGCGGCGTATTTGTGGCGTCTGTCGTGATGTTGTTGCGCCGGATCGGGCCGCTTGCGCAAGATATGCGCCTGTCTCTCGCCAGGAGGCCGATCCGGCGGCCGAGATTGTTTCCCTGTGCCCGACTATCGCCCGCGCCTCGGCGGTTCGTGCCACGCGGGGCGCCCGAGGCAGGGCGATTTCCTGTCAGGAGCCAGTGGCGGCTATACGGGCCGACTTTTTACGATGAAGAGACACCGGGTGAGTCGCCGCGCGCCATCGGCTTTGGTCCGAGGGTGGTGCCCGAGGCGAGACTCGAACTCGCACGGTATCGCTACCGGAGGATTTTGAGTCCCCTGCGTCTACCATTCCGCCACTCGGGCCCGGATCCGCGCTTACCTGCCCCAGAGGGCTACGTCAACGCGCCGCCGCGCGCGGACTTGACCGCACCCTGCGCACATGCTGCATGGCGGCAAACCCCGGGGGGCAGATGATCCGCGCGCTCTACGACTGGACGATCCGGCAGGCCGAGAGCCGC
>PHEG01000500.1 GCA_002842835.1 Alphaproteobacteria bacterium HGW-Alphaproteobacteria-2
TTGCCGTTCACCCCCGCGCGGGTCTGGAACCAGCGCTCGGCGCCCTCCAGCCACTTTGCATCGCGCAGGCGCAGGTTCTCGTGGCTGATCCGCTGGCTGCGGGTGAGCAGCGAATAGCTGAACTGGGCCATGTCGAGGTCAAGATAGCGCTCGATCTCCTCGAACCATTCGAGCGAGTTGCGCGCCGCCGATTGCAGGCGCAGCACCTCGAGCCGCCGCTCCTCCTGATACTTCTCGAAGGCGGCTTCCATCGTCGGCTCGGAATGCAGGTAATCGGCCAGAGCGACTGCCGATTCCATCGCCAGCTTCGAACCTGAGCCGATCGAGAAATGCGCCGTGGCCGCGGCATCGCCCATCAGCACGACGTTCCCATGATACCATTTCTCGCACAACACGCGGGGGAAGTTGATCCAGACCGCCGCACCGCGCAGATGCGCGGCATTCGACATCAGCGCGTTGCCGCCCAGATGACGCGCGAAGATACCCTCGCAGGTGGCAATGATCTCCTCCTTCGACATGTCGCGGAAGCCCCAGTTCTCCCAGGTCTCCTCGGAGCATTCGACGATGAAGGTCGCGGTCTCGGGGTCGAACTGGTAGGCATGCGCCCAGACCCAGCCGTGTTGCGTCTTCTCGAAGATGAAGGTGAAGGCGTCGTCGAATTTCTGATGCGTGCCCAGCCAGACGAACTTGCACTTGCGCAGGTCGATTTCGGGCTTGAAGCTGTCGGCGAATTCGCTGCGCGTCCGCGAGTTGAGCCCGTCGCAGGCGACCACCAGATCGTAGTCGTCCATATAGGCCGCGGCACTTCCCGCCTCGGTCTCGAAGCGCAGCTCGACACCCAGCTCGCGCGCGCGTTCCTGCAGCAGCACCAGCAGCCGCTTGCGCCCGATGCCGCAGAAGCCGTGCCCGGTGGAGGTCACCCGGTCGTCGCCGCGGATCACCGCGATGTCGTCCCAGTAGGCGAAATGGGCACGGATCGCCTCGGCGCTGACGGGATCGTTCCGCTTCAGGTTGTCCAGAGTCTCGTCCGAGAGCACCACGCCCCAGCCGAAGGTGTCGTCCGGGCGGTTGCGCTCGACCACCACCACCTCGTGCGACGGGTCGCGCAGCTTCATAGATATGGCGAAGTAAAGTCCCGCCGGACCGCCCCCCAGACATGCGATACGCATCGCTCCCCCCATGCTTGCCGTTGCGGAAAGTCTAGCGCGAGTCGGGGTTTCGTTTCAACATGAATATTTCATATATGAATTATCTCGGCCCTTGCCGACCCGCCGTCGTCGCGGCAGTCTCGCCCGCCACAGGGAGGCGCGCATGATCACCGACTGGGACGACGCTTATGCCAACCGCGACCACATCCCCGGTGCGGATGCATTCATCCCGCGCTGGCA
>PHEG01000039.1 GCA_002842835.1 Alphaproteobacteria bacterium HGW-Alphaproteobacteria-2
AGACGGGCGGGCAACAGCGCCTTCAGCACCTGACCTGCCGGTGATCCGCGTTGGCGTGGTGCAGTCCTTTGCCCGGCTCTGGCTGATCCCGAACCTCGCACGTCTGGAGGGCGATCCGCCCGACCTGCGTATCGAACCCGAGATCGACAACCGCCACATGACCCTGTCGGATGCGCGCATCGCGATCCGGCTCGGGCGCGGCGGATGGTCCGGCGTTCTGGCCGAACCGCTGATGCGCGAGGAGCTTCAGCCCGTGGGGACAGCAGACCTCGTGTCCCTTGTCAGCAAGACGACCGATGCGACGCGCCTGCTGGATTTCCCGCTGTTGCACGACGCATCCATCGAGAACTGGCGCGACTGGTTCAATTCGCAAGGCCACTCCTATGAACTCCGGCCACAGGACCGGGTTCTGTCAGGGCATGATCTGGTCCTGAGTGCCGCGCGCGCAGGGCTTGGCCTTGCACTGGCCCGCCATCCCTACAGCCGGCTTGACGATCCGGGCGGGGGGCTTTTGCCGGCCCACCCTGCACGCGTTGCCAACCTGTCGGTGCAATGCCCCTTCGTTCAGCCCGTGATCAGGGCAAACACAAACAGGATGACAGCGCCAACTGCGGCCACCACCAATGAAAAACGCAACTCTTTTGCGGTCACGGGCGGCTCTGTGAAGATATCTGTCAGATCGTCGCCTTCGTCGTCGCGCCGCGCAAGCAGTTGCGCAAAATACAGGTCGTATTCGCCATACATGTCAGGTCTCCTTTGTGCAGGGGTCATCAGGTCCGGGCGTATCCTTGTTCCAGAAGGTCAGCGTGATGGACCTGGGCCACGTCGGGGTGCGACCGCAACCGGCCCTTGAGGTAGTTCTTGCCGATGTCGCGAAAGAGCGGGTTTTGCGGATCGCCCGCAGTGCCCGTTGCCTCTGACGCCAGATGCGGCGGCAGCGCCAGTACCGGTGCCACGACATCCAGATCGGCCCCGAAGAAATGCGCGACCGAAAGCCGTTCGACGCCCTTGGGCGGCGAGATGACGCGGTGCACAGTGGCGCGCAGATAGCCACCTGTGCAAAGCTCCAGAATCTCGCCTATGTTGACCACGAAGGTGCCGGGGATCGGCGTGGCAGGCACCCAGTGGCCATTCAGTTCCACCTCCAGCCCGCCGACATCGTCCTGCGCCAACAGGGTCAGGAACCCGCTATCCTTGTGCGCGCCGACGCCCTGATCGCTGTCACCCTGATCGACGGAAGGATAGCGGATCAGCTTGACCCGTGCGTGCCCGCCCCTGGCATGGATCGGGGCAAGGGCATCGCGAGGCTGTTCGAGCGCCAGCGCGAACGCTTCCAGCAGTTCGACGGCCAGTGCGTTCAGCCGCCGGTGCCAGTCCAACCCCACTTCGCGCAGCGCGGGCAGCGCTTCTGGCCAGAGATTCGGCCCGATCAGCCGCGCCCAGGGCAGCGTGTCGAGGCCGACGGGGATGGCCGCCTGTTCGGGACCGATATCGAACTGTTCGCGCCAGTCGCGAGCGTTGCGCGTGAGTTCCGCGCCCGAGACGTTATAGCCGTAAAACTGCGGGCTTTTGACCATCTGCACCGAAAGTTTCTCGGCCTCGGTCAGCGCGAAGAAGTCCCGCGCCGTCGCAAAGACCCGGTCGAAATCCGCCTGCGCGATGCCATGGCCCGTGAGGTAAAAGAACCCTACCTCGCGGGCGGCGCGGCGGAGGGCCGACAGGAAATCCTCCTGCGCCGCACCCCCCTGCCGGAAGGCCGACAGATCCAGCACGGGAAGCGCGGGCGTCACCTGATCGAGGCTCATCGCACTTACTCCGCCGCGACGCTGGCCGCACCCGCGGCGGCAAGGCCGCGGTCGATGTCGGCCAGGATGTCGTCGATATGCTCCAGCCCGACCGACAGGCGCACATAGCCTTCGGTCACGCCGGTCTTGATCTGGTCCTCGGGGGTCAGCTGCGAATGGGTGGTGCTGGCGGGGTGGATGGCGAGGCTGCGCGCGTCACCGATGTTGGCGACATGGTAATGCAGTTCCAGTGCGTCGATGAACCGCCGCCCTGCGTCGCGCCCGGCCTCAAGTTCAAAGCCGACAAGCCCGCCATAGCCGCCCTTGAGATACGTGTCGGCGCGTTCGCGGGCGCGCCCGGACTGGTGTCCCGGATAGATCACGCGCGCCACCTCGGGGCGGCTGGCCAGATAGTCGGCCACCTTGGCCGCATTCTCGCTGTGCCGGGCGATGCGCAGGGGCAGCGTTTCGATGCCCTGAAGGGTCAGGAAGGCGTTGAACGGGGATTGCGACGACCCGAGGTCGCGCAGAAGCGTGGTGCGCGCCTTGATGATATAGGCCACGGGGCCGATAGGCTTGACCGCCTCGACCCAGACCGCGCCGTGATAGCTGGGGTCGGGCGTGTTCAGCGCGGGCTGGCGGTCGGGGTGGGCGGACCAGTCGAAGGTGCCACCGTCGATGATCGCCCCGCCGATGGCGGACCCGTGCCCGCCCAGGTATTTCGTCGTGGAATAGACCACCACCGCCGCCCCATGAACCAGCGGCCGCGCCAGGATTGGCGCGGCGGTGTTGTCCACGATCAGGGGGATGCCCAGCGGGCGGCCAAGGGCCGCAACCTCGGCGATGGGGAACACCTCCAGCTTGGGGTTTGGCAGGGTTTCGGCATACCAGGCGCGGGTGCGGTCATCGGACGCTCGCACGAAAGCCTGCGGGTCGGCGGGATCGACGAAGCGCACCTCGATCCCCTGATCCTTCAGCGTGTTGGCAAAGAGGTTCCACGTTCCGCCATACAGGTCGGTGGAGGACACGATGTTGTCCCCTACCCGCGCCAGGTTCTGCACCGCGAAGGCCGAAGCCGCCTGCCCCGAGGCCAGCACCAGCGCCGCAGCACCGCCTTCGAGGGCTGCAAGCCGCTGTTCCAGCACGTCGTTCGTCGGGTTGCCGATGCGGGTATAGATCGGCCCCAGTTCCTCGAGCGCAAACAGTGCCGAGGCGTGACCGGTGTTCTTGAACTGAAAGGACGTGGTCTGGTGGATCGGGGGCTGCACCGAACCGGTGGTCGGGTCGGCGCGCCAGCCGGCGTGCAGGGCGATGGTTTCGGGATGTTTGCTGGTCATGGTCTGATCCTTCCGGGGTGTGTCATTCGGCGGCGGCCCGGTTGTCCCAGTCCTTGGCCGCAAAGGCCTCGCCCGCCGCAGGTCGCGGCAGGCCGAGATGATCGCGCAGGGTCGTGCCCTGATAGCCTGTGCGATACAGACCGCGCCGCTGAAGTTCGGGGATCACCAGATCCACGAACTCCTCCAGCCCGCCGGGCAGGACCGGAGCCATGATGTTGAATCCGTCGGCGGCACCGTTCTCGAACCGCTCCTGCAGCGCGTCGGCGATGTCGGCGGGCGTGCCTGTCATCTGCCAGTGGCCGCGCGCCCCGGCCATAGACAGCGCCAGGTCGAGTATCGAGAGGTTGTCGCGCCGCGCGCGGTCGGTCAGCACCTTCTGGCGGCTGATATAGCCTTGCGATTGTGGCAGGTCCGGCAACGGGCCATGGGGATCGTAACCCGACAGGTCCGCGCCAACCAGCCGCGACAGGTGCGAAATCGCCACCTCGGGGTGCACCAGCGCCTGCAATTCGGCGAACTTGTCCTCGGCCTCGGCGCGGGTGCGGCCGATCACCGGAAAGATGCCCGGCATCACCTTGATCGCATCCGCGCCACGGCCGAAGCCGGGCAAACGCCGCTTGAGATCGGTGTAATACTCCTGCCCCTCGGCCACGGTCTGGGTCGCGGTGAACACCGCGTCCGCCGTGCGCGCGGCCAGCGTCTTGCCCGGCTCGGACGATCCGGCCTGAAAGATCACGGTGCGGCCCTGCGGGCTGCGCGGTACGTTCAGCGGGCCGCGCACGCTGAATTGCGGGCCCTTGTGGTGAATCGGCGCAAAGGCTTCGGGGCGGAAAAATCGCCCCGACGCCTTGTCGCGAGAAAAGGCATCATCGGGCCAACTGTCCCAAAGCCGGGCGACCACATCCACGGATTCCTCGGCCCGCGCATAGCGGTCGGCATGGGCCAACTGATGGTCAAGGCCGAAATTCATCGCCTCGAAATCATCCGCCGAGGTCACAAGGTTCCAACCCGCGCGCCCGCCCGAAAGATGGTCAAGCGAGGCGAATTTTCGCGCGATCGTGTAGGGGTCGTTATAGGTCGTGGACACCGTCGCCACGAGGCCGATATGCGTGGTGACCTGACTGAGCGCCGACAGCAGGGTCAGAGGCTCGAACTGGCCCACATAGCGGATCGCGGTGCGCGACAGCGCCTCCAGATCGTCGCCGCGCACGCCCACGCCATCGGCAAGAAAGATCAGATCGAAAAGGCCTCGTTCCGCCACCTGCGCCAGATGGCGATAGTGGGCGATGTTGACGCCCGCATCGGCCTGCGCGTTCGGATGGCGCCACGCGGCGACATGGTGGCCGGTGGGGTAGAGGAAGGCACCCAGGTGCATCTGTCGTTTGGTCATTTCTGCATTCCCCAGCGCCGGACGGTCCGGTTTTCGATGGTGCGAAAGACGCCCAGTTCGACGATCAGCCCGATCAGGATGACCACCAGAAGCCCGGCAAAAACCTTGTCGGTGTAAAGCTCGTTGCGGTTGCGATAGATGAACCAGCCCAGCCCGCCCGAGCCTGAGGACACGCCGAACACCAGTTCCGCCGCGATCAGCGTGCGCCAGGCGAAGGCCCAGCCGATTTTCAGCCCCGACAGCAGTGAGGGCAGCGCGGCGGGCGCGAGGATCAGCGCGACGAAGGCCGGCCCGCGCAGGCCATAGTTGCGCCCGACCAGCCGCTGGGTTTCGGGCACGGATTCGAACCCCTGCAATGCCGCCAGCGCGAAGGGCCAGATCACCGCGTGGCACAGCACGAAGATCAGGCTGGACTCGTTCAGCCCGAACCAGAGCAGCGCCAGCGGCAATAGGGCGATGGCCGGCAGCGGGTTGAACATGGCCGTCAGCGTCTGCAACGCGTCGCGGGCAAAGCGGTTGGCCGCCGCCAGCGCGACCAGGACCAGAGCAATGGACAGCGCCAGGCCGTAACCCTTGAGAAGCACGGAGAGCGAGACCCAGGCCGCGCCGAGGAGCCGGTCATCCCGAAACGCCTCGACAAGGGCGCCCAGCGTCGTCGACAGCCGAGGCAGCATGATCGGGTTGTTCTGCCACAGGGCTACCAGTTCCCAGAGGATCCCGAGGAGCACAAGCACCACCAGGCGCCGAACGATCTGGTTTTCCCACAGATGCGCAATCCGCGCCGGACGAAGGACGATCGGAAGGTCAGACATCTGCGGCCTCCGCCTGCGGGAACAGCAGGTCGTGCACCTCGGTCTTGGCGCGGGTGAAGGCCGGCGAAGCCGGGATCAGCCCAGCGACATCGAGGGTCGCCAATGTGCGGCCCGGATGCGCCGACAGCAGATGAAGCCTCGTGCCGATCAAGAGCGCTTCCTCGATGGAATGCGTTACGAAAAGGAGCGTCGCCTTCGCATCCTCGACCACCCGCAGCAGGTCGGCCTGCAACCGGCTACGCGTCAGCGCGTCCAGTGCCGCGAAGGGTTCGTCCATCAACAGAACATCGGGCCGCATCGCCAGCGCGCGGGCGATGGCCACGCGTTGCTTCATGCCCCCCGATAATTCATGCGGGAACTGGTTCAGTGCGCGCGTCAGGCCCACCCGCTCCAGCGCGTCCTCGGCTTGTTGACGGGCCTCTGTCCGCGACAGCTTGCGCGCTCGGAGCAAAGGAAACATCACGTTGCCGAGCGCCGTCTTCCACGGCAGCAGCTGATCGAATTCCTGAAACACGACGACCCGGTCCGGGCCGGGCCCGCTGACGGGCTTCCCGCGCAGCGAGATGGTCCCGGAGGCGGGGCTGTGAAACCCCGCCACCGCCTTCAGAATGGTGGACTTGCCACAACCCGAGGGTCCAAGAAGCACGAGGCGCTCGCCCTGTGCAATCTCGAGGCCGACATTGTCCACCGCCAGGTGCTGGCCCCGTGCCCCATCATAGACCAGAGACAGGCCTTTCGTGGACAGCACAGGCAGGCTGGCGGTGACCGGCACGTCAGAGCGTCTGAGGGAGTGGACGCTCACGGCCTCAGCTGCCCGGCCGGTCATGGATCGTGTCGAAGAAATAGTCCTGCCAACTGGCCGGCCTGTTGTTCAGCGCGCCCACGTCAGCCAGGAAGTTGGCCAGTGCCTCGGTATTGCGCGGCACGGGATCGAAGCTGTAGCGCTCGTCGGTCAGAATCGACAGGATCAGGTCGCGCTCAAGGCTCGAACCGGTCACGCGAATATAGGTGTCGGTGGCCGCTTCGGGGTTCTGATCAATCCACGCGGCCGCCTCGAAATAGGCATCGACAAAGGCACCGTAGGTTTCGGGGTTTTCTTCGCGGAACGCCTCTGTGGTGTAGATGATCAGCGACGTGGTCGGTCCGCCGTAGACATCGAAACTGTCCAGAACCTGATGGATGCTCTCATCAGCGAGGGCCAGTTGCTGGAACGGCGAGTTCGAGAAATGGGCGGTGATGGTGCCGGAACCCGACAGAAGGGCCTGCGTCGCATCCGGATGCGGCAAGGAGACGGTCAGATTGTCGAGGCGCTCGAACTCTTCCGGGCCCCACAGTTTCGCGGCGGCGAATTGCAGCGTGCGCGCCTGCACCGACACGCCGACCGAGGGCACCGCGATGCGGTCATCGGGGCCGAAATCGGCGATGCTTTTTACCTTCGGGTTATTGGTGACCAACGCAAAGGGAAACTGCGCCCCCGCCACGATCCCGCGCACGTTCTGCGCGCCGCGCGTGCGATCCCAGATAGTCAGAAGAGGCCCGACCCCTGCGGCGACGATATCGACCGAACCCGACAGCAGCGCATCATTCGTCGCGGCCCCGCCCGAGAGTTGGGACCATTCGGCAGTGATCTCGATCCCGCGTCCCGCGCCGTGCTTGGCCAGCAGGTCCTGATCCCGGATCACGTGGAACGGCAGGTAGGATATGCCGGGCTGCTCGACGAGGCGGATCGTTCCTTCGGCAACCGCAGGAGAGGCGCTGCCGATGGCAAGCAGGAACGTGGCAGCAAGCGGCGTTAGCATGGGGGTGTAGCGGGACATCGAGATCTCCAGTGACGTTGGCTCCGGATAAATCACTACTACAACCATAGAGATTTATGTATTTTAAATACTGGACCGTTTGGGGAACGCACGGGCTGTAGATCCTCCCTCAGGGAGACGAGATACCCCCGCGCAGAAGTCGCCTCGACCGTTGCCTTCCGTCGCTCGAATCATGAGGCACGGCCGCAAGCGACGGTCGTGCCCCTTGAGGTGGTGTATGAGCGCCAGCCTTCGGAGAGGCCCGGTCTCGATCAGGCGGCCACGGCGGGCAGCGGCGTGCGCGCGCCCTTCACGGCGCCGGTCAGCGCCTCCACCTCCGCGTCCATCATGCGCTCGACGGCGAACGCCAGAATCTCGCGCACGAGAT
>PHEG01000040.1 GCA_002842835.1 Alphaproteobacteria bacterium HGW-Alphaproteobacteria-2
CCTTGCGTGCACATCTCGCCATGCCGGTCGTGCTGGTGACACATGACATGAACGAGGCGCAGATGCTGGCCGACCGCATGGCAGTGATCGACCGGGGGCTCATGCTGCGCACCGGCAGCACTGCGGAGGTCATGGCCGACGCGCAGGCCCTTCGGGCGCTGGGGCTGCGCGAGCTTTCGGCGATGCTGCCCGCCACTATCGCCACGCAGGAGGCCGACGGGCTTACCCGGCTTCAAACTTCGGGGGGGCCGCTCTGGCTGCCGCGCATCGATGGCGCGCCGGGGACCGCACTGCGACTGCGCATCCTGGCGCATGAGGTGATCCTGTCTCGTCGGCAGCCCGAGGGACTTTCAGCGCAGAACGTATTGCCAGGCAAGGTCATCGAGATTCGTCCGGGCGAGGGGCCTGGCGCCATCGTGCGCATCCGCGCCGGGCGCGACGAGATCCTCGCGCGCGTCACCCGGCGCGCGGTCGCCACTCTTGGGCTCATGGCGGGCCAGGAAGTGTATGCCATCATCGAATCGCTGTCGGTGGCGCGGAGCCATGTCGTCCGCGGACCTGGGCGCGCGCCCGACTGAGTGATCCTACCCCGCCTTTTGGCACTCGGAGCTTGATTTGGCGCAACTGGTGAGTAAAGCTAACCAATGTCGCGGGGCGGCTGCCCGTGCCTGCGCCAATCACCGGGAGGAATAGATGACCAGCAAGAACCAGAAAGAGACCGCTGCGGCGGTCACGCGCCGCTCATTCCTGCGCAAGGGGGCGCTGGCGGGCGGTGCCGTGGCGGGCACGGCGCTCGCTGCGCCCGCCGTGCTCGCCCAGGCGCCGATCGTGATGAAGATGCAGACGTCCTGGCCTGCCTCGGACATCTGGATGGATTTCGCGCGCGAATATACCGGCCGCGTCGAGGCGATGTCCGGCGGCCGCATCAAGGTCGATCTGCTGCCCGCGGGTGCGGTCGTCGCCGCCTTCCAAGTCATGGACGCCACCAATGACGGTGTGATCGACGCGGCGCATTCGGTGCCGGTCTACTGGTATGGCAAGTCCAAGGCGGCCTCGCTCTTCGGCACCGGCCCGGTCTGGGGCGGCAACGCCAACACCATGCTCGGCTGGTTCTACCAGGGCGGCGGTGCCGATCTCTACCGCGAGTTGACGCAGGACATCCTCGGGCTCAACGTCTACGGCTTCATGGGCTTCCCGATGCCGGCGCAGCCCTTCGGCTGGTTCAAGGGCGAGGTCAACACCGCTGCCGACCTGAACGGCTTCAAGTATCGCACCGTGGGCCTCGCGGCCGACCTGCTCCAGTCGATGGGCATGAGCGTGGCCCAGCTTCCGGGCGGCGAGATCGTGCCCGCCATGGAGCGCGGCGTGATCGATGCCTTCGAGTTCAACAACCCGTCCTCGGACCTTCGCTTCGGCGCCCCGGACGTGGCCAAGAACTACTATCTCTCGTCCTACCACCAAGCCTCGGAGAGCTTCGAGTTCCTGTTCAACAAGGACTTCTTCGACGATCTCGACGAAGACCTGCAGGCGATCCTGAAATACGCTGTCGAGGCCGCTTCGACCTCGAACACGGCACTCGCCATGAGGGAGTACTCGAACGACCTCGCCAAGATCGAGAACGAACTCGGCGTCACCGTGCACCGCACCTCGAAGGATATCCTGGCCGCGCAGCTCAAGGCCTGGGACGCGCTGATCGAGGAACTCGGCAAGGATGCGTTCATGGCCAAGGTCATGGACAGCCAGCGTGCATGGATCGAGAAGGTCGGCTATTACGAGTTGATGAACTCGCCCGACCTCGGCCTTGCCTACGATCACTACTTCCCTGGCCGCCTGAAGCTCTGAGCGCGGCCTGAGCCCTGGATCCGGCCGGGGGCGGCTTTTGCCGCCCCCGGCCTGCCGCACAGTTGGGGGAGACATGCTCCGCTTCATCGCCTTTGCCGACAAGCTGTCGGGCTTCTTCGGAAAGTCGTTCGGCTGGCTCATCGTGCTGATGACCTTCGGCATGAGCTACGAGGTCTTCGTGCGCTACCTTCTTAACAAGCCCACGCCCTGGTCGCTCGATGTGTCCTTCATCATGTATGGCACGCTCTTCATGATGGGGGGTGCCTACACGCTTTCGCGGGGCGGGCATGTGCGCGGCGATTTCGTCTACCGGCTCTGGCCCGCGAGGGTGCAGGCGGGGGTGGACCTCGTGCTCTATGTGCTCTTTTTCTTTCCCGGCATTCTGGCTCTGGTCTTCTCGGGCTGGAAATATGCCGCACGCTCCTGGAGCTATCCGGGCGGCGAGGTGAGCGTGAACAGCCCGGCCGGGATCCCGATCTACCAGTTCAAGACGGTGCTGGTTGTCGCGGGCCTGCTGCTCCTCATCCAGGGGCTTGCGCAGGTCTGCCGCTGCATCCTGTGTCTGCGCGAGGGCTACTGGCGCCGCCCCGAGGAAGACGTCGAGGAAACCGAGGCGCTGCTGTTGAAGCAGAAGGCGCAGGAAAACGGCTGAGCCCCGCAGGGCCCCCGCGATGGAGAACAACCCGTGACCGACCCCCAAGTCGCCCTGCTGATGCTCGGCATCTTCATTCTTCTGGTGTTCCTGGGCTTTCCGATCGCCTTCACGCTGATGGCGCTGGGCATCGGTTTTGGCTACTACGCCTATTTCGACGCTGGTCGGATGTGGCGCGCCTTCAACCGGCTGGGCGAGGACGCCGACTGGTGGACGACGAACACGACCTGGTTCGAGGGTTTCCTCAACAACCGAATCTTCGATCTCTTCATCAACCAGACCTACACGGTGATGTCGAACGAGGTACTGACGGCGGTGCCGCTTTTCCTGTTCATGGGCTACATCGTCGAGCGCGCGAACATCGTGGACCGGCTCTTCACCACGCTTAACATCGCCTCGAAGAACGTGCCGGGCTCGATGGGGGTGGCGGCGCTCATCACCTGCGCGCTCTTCGCGACGGCCACGGGCATCGTCGGTGCGGTGGTCACGCTCATGGGCCTTCTCGCGTTGCCTGCGATGCTGAAGGCGCGCTACAGCACCTCGTTCGCCAGTGGCATCATCTGCGCGGGCGGCACGCTCGGCATCCTCATCCCGCCCTCGATCATGCTCATCGTCTATGCCGCCGCCTCGGGCGTGTCGATCGTGCGGCTCTATGCCGGGGCGCTGCTGCCGGGTCTCGTGCTCGTGGGTCTCTACATCCTCTATGTGGTGGGCCGGGCGATCCTGCAGCCCTCGGTCGCCCCGCGCCCTACCGACGAAGAGGTGCCCGACGTGCCCTTCGGCAGGCTCGCGGTGATGATCGCGACTTCCTTCCTCCCGCTTGCTTTGCTGATCTTTTCGGTGCTGGGTTCGATCCTCTTCGGCCTTGCCACGCCGACGGAGGCCGCCTCGATCGGCGCACTGGGCGGCATGCTTCTGGCGGTGGCCTACCGCGCCATGACCTTCCAGCGGCTGCGCGAAAGCGTCTATCTGACGGTGCGCACCACGGCGATGGTGTGTTTTCTCTTCGTCGGCTCCTACACCTTTTCGGCGGTGTTTTCCTATCTCGGCGGCGAGCAACTGATCAGCGAGTTTGTCGGCGGGCTGAACCTCACGCCGCTGCAGTTCCTGATCATGGCGCAGATCATCATCTTCCTGCTCGGCTGGCCGCTCGAATGGTCGGAGATCATCATCATCTTCGTGCCGATCTTCCTGCCGCTGCTGCCGATGTTCGGCGTCGATCCGCTGTTCTTCGGCATCCTGGTCGCGCTCAACCTTCAGACCTCGTTCCTGACACCCCCCATGGCGATGTCGGCCTATTACCTGAAGGGCATCGCGCCGCCACAGGTGCAGCTGCCGCAGATCTTTGCCGGCGTGATGCCGTTCCTGTTCATGGTCTTCGTCGCCATGGCGCTGGTCTACATCTTTCCGCAGACCGTGTTCTACTTGCCGGAACTCTTCTATGGCCGGTGAGGCGGCGATCCTCGGGCTCGACGCGGACGAGATGCGCGCGCGGCTGGCCACGGGGGCGCTGCGCAGCGTCGAGCTGGCGCACGCCTGCCTGTCTCGCATCCGCGAGGTCGAGCCGCAGGTCAGGGCCTGGGCCTGGCTCGACGAGGGGCATATCACCGCCGAGGCCGAGCGGCTCGACGCGTTGCGCGCCTTGGGTCGTGCCATCGGGCCGCTGCACGGGCTGCCGGTGGCGCTGAAGGACATCATCGACACGGCGCGCATCCCCACCGAGAACGGCTGCACGCTCGATGCCGGGCGGGTGCCGGTGGCCGACGCCTGGGTGGTGCGGCGGCTGAAGGCCGCGGGCGCGCTGATCATGGGCAAGACGGTGACGACCGAGCTTGCCTATCTGCACCCCGGCAAGACGCGCAACCCCGTGAACCCGGGCCACACGCCGGGCGGCTCGTCGCAGGGCTCGGCGGCGGCGGTCGCGTCGGGCATGGTGCCGCTCGCGCTCGGCACCCAGACCGGCGGCTCGGTGATCCGCCCGGCTGCCTATTGCGGCTGCGTGGGCTTCAAGCCGAGCTTCGGGGCGATCCCGCGCACGGGCATTCTCACCCAGTCGCCGAGCCTCGATACGGTGGGCGTTTTTGCGTCCTCGGTCGAGGGTGCGGCACTGCTGGCCGAGGTGCTCTTCGGTGACGATCCGGCCGATCCGGCCACCTCTCCCGCGCCGCCGCCGCGGCTTTTCGAGACCTGCATGGCCCGGCCACCGCTGCCGCCCGTCTTCGCCCTATTGCCACACCCGCCGGGAGCCGAGCCCGAGCCCGAAATGGCCGGTGCCTTTGCCGAGCTGACAGCCTTCCTGGGCGAGCAGGGTTTCGAGTTCGCGCTGCCGGGGCTTTTCGACGGAGCGGCCGAGGTGCGCGAGCGCATCAACTTCGCCGAGATGGCCAAGTGCTACTACAACTACGAGCGGCGCGGCTGGGACAGCCTCTCACCCGAGACCCGGGCGGCGATGGAGAAGGGCAGGGCAACGCCTGCACGCGACTATATCGCGGCGCTCGACTGGTTCGGCATCCTCAACGCCGCGCTCGACGAGGTCTTCGACCGCTGCGATGCGATCCTCACCCCCGCCACGCCGGGCCCTGCGCCTATGGGGCTATCCTCGACCGGCAGCGCCATCTACAATGGGGTGTGGACGCTCTGCGGCACGCCCTCTGTCACGCTGCCGCTCTTCACCGCCGGAAACGGGCTGCCGATGGGCACACAACTGATCGGCAGGCGGGGCGACGACGCGCGGCTTCTGCGCACGGCCCGCTGGCTTTGGCAGCAGGTGACCACCCCTGCAAGGGAGACCCAAGATGCTTGACCGGATCCTCGCCCTGGTTGCCTTCGGCGTGCTTGCGGCGTTCCTGGCCGTCCTGATATTCAAGGTGCCGCGCGTCGATCTGATCGTGGTCGTGGGCATCACGCTGGCGCTGGCTGGCTGGGATTTCTTCTCCCACCGTCGCGGCGGCTGAGCCGCACGGTCCCCTCAGCCAAGCAGGATGCCGATCACGATCGCCATCAGACCCAGCACCGACAGAAGCAGCGCCGCCATATTGAGCACGACGACGCGCCGCAGAACGGCGCGCAGCGCTGCGTCGTCGAGACCGGCGCGTCGTGCGCGCGCGACGCGCAGGATGCATGTCACGAGCCCGGCAAGCCCTACGAGGGCGAGCGCAGCACCGATATAGACGAGCCATTCCATCCGGCGCCTCCGCAGGTGTCGCGGCGGCCATAGCGCCCGTGCCGGGGCAGCGCAAGCCGGGGCTTGCAAATGCAACCGTTCCGGGGGATGCGCACTCAGGCGAAGCGGTGGGGCAGGGATGGGCGCGGGCGGCAGGGGCATTCTGGCGATGGCGGGCGCGGCGGGCATCTGGGGCCTCGCGCCGATCTTCTTCAAGGCGCTCGCCGTGGTGCCACCACTCGAGATCGTGGCGCACCGAACCTTCTGGGCGCTGGTCTTCCTGCTCTGCTGGCTGGCGTTGCAAGGCCGCCTGCGCGAGGTGGCGTCTCTGCTCGGCTCCGGCAGGCTGCTGGCGCGGGTGATGGCCGCAGCGCTGCTGATCGGCACCAACTGGCTGCTGTTCATCTGGGCGGTGCTGGACGGTCGGACGCTTCAGGCGAGTCTCGGCTATTACATCTACCCGCTGATTGCCGTGCTCACCGGACGGCTGGTGCTGGGCGAACAGCTTAGCCTGACGCGCTGGTGCGCCGTGGCTCTGGCCGGGGCGGCGGTGGCGGTTCTGACGGCCGGGCTTGGCGTGCCGCCCTGGGTTGCCCTGGCGCTGGCCATCAGTTTTGCCGCCTATGGTCTTGTCAAGCGCGGCCTGCCTGCGGGGCCCGTTGTCTCGGTCACCGGTGAAGCGGTGCTGCTCGTGCCTCTCGCCCTCGCCTGGCTGGTCGGAGTGCATTTCGGCGGTTGGGTCGATCCGGGAGGGCGACCGGGCGCCGTCTTCGGCACCGGCTGGCGCGACAGCCTCATGCTGGTTGCCGCCGGGCCGGTGACGGCGCTGCCGCTGATTCTTTTCTCCTATGCCGCGCGGCGCCTGACCTATGCCACGCTCGGGCTGGTGCAGTATCTCAGCCCGACGCTGCAGGCGTTCGTTGCCGCGCTGATCTTTCTCGAGCCTGTCACCCGATGGCACCTGATTGCGCTGCCACTCATCTGGCTGGCGCTGGCACTCTATTCGACCGACTTGTGGCGTCAGGAGAGATCGGCGCGCAAACGTTCGGCCAGTTCCCCGGTGCTGCCGACAACGCCCACATAGTCGCGGAAGCCCGGCTCGGCGAAGCCCTGGGCGATCATGTGATCGATGAGCGTGAGCAGCGGATCCCAGTAGCCGCCCGCGTTCATCAGGTAGATGGGCTTGGCATGTAGCCCGAGCTGGCGCCAGGTCAGTACCTCGAACAACTCGTCGAGCGAGCCGGGGCCCCCGGCCAGCGTGACCACCGCATCCGCGTTCATGAACATCACCTTCTTGCGCTCGTGCATCGTCTCGGTGACGACGTAGCGCGTGAGGTCCGCGCGCCCCTTCTCGCGCGGGACCAGATGGCGCGGGTCCGTGCCAACCGAAGCGGCGGTCTCCAGATGCGCCGGGTCACGCCCAGGTCGCGAGCCGCAGAAGACACAGACGGAGCGGGTGGGGCGGGTCATGCCGGGTGGCCTTTCCGGAAAACGTGTCCGAGGGATAACGCTGTTGCCTCCGGCCCACAAGTTGCGGCAAAGTCGCCGCCTGACGGCGGGGGGCGCCGCAAGAGACAAGGGAGCCGGGGCAGATGGCAAGCCCGTTCCGACAGGCGAAGGCGGGCCTCGCAGCGGTTGCTGTGGCGGTGGTGGCGACGGCGATCGGCGCCGTCATCTACTGGCAGACCCAGGTCACGCCGCCCACTGTGCAGGACGTGCGGCCCGGGGCGCCGACCGGCACCAGCCCGCCTGCGGTAGCGCCGCCCTCCACCACGCCCGTGCCCGCGCCGCCGCAAGGCGAAGCGGCCGACGTCGCTCCGACGGATGGTGCCGGAGCCGCCGACGCGCCGCCCCCCGCCGGGAGCCCGGCGGAGAGCGCCGACGCCGCGCCGGGGACCGGCGTGGGTGCGCCCGCCCCCGAAGCGGCGCAGGCCGAAGCCCCGGCCGAAGCAGAAGGAGCCGCGGTTGCCGGGCCCTCCGCGCCGGAGCCCGAACTGCCCGCACTCGCTCCGCCCGGCTTCGACGTGGTGCGCGCGAGCCCCGATGGCTCCGTTGTGGTGGCAGGCCGGGCCGAGCCCGGCGCGCGCATCGAGGTGCACGTCGACGACAGCATGGCCGCCGAGGCAGAGTCCGACGGCGGGGGCCAGTTCGTGGCGCTCTTCTCGTTGCAGCGCGCCGATGCGCCGCGCGTGCTTTCGCTCGTTATGATCGTGCCGGACGGCCGTGTGCTGCGCTCGGTGGAGAACGTGATCCTCGCGCCCACGCCAGCGCCCGCACCGCCACCCGCCGTGGCCGCCGTGCCCGAGGCCGGGGCGCCTGAAGCCGCCGTGCCCGGCGGGACGCCGCCGGAGCAGGTAGCGGCGGCGACGGCGACGGATGCCGCCGGTCCGCAGGCCGCCCCTCCTGTACCAGCCGGTGCAGAAACAGCCGCTCCTGCAACCGCCGACGCCGCCCGCCTCGGGGAGCCCCCGGTAGTCGCCTCTGCCGCGCCGGCTGCTCCGGCGGCGGTGCTCTCCACGCCAGAGGGGGTGCGCGTGCTCCAGTCCGGCGAGGCCGAGGGAGGCCCGGAACTGGCGATCGAGGCGATTGCCTATGACGCCACCGACGCGGTGCAGATCTCCGGGCGCGGCGCGCCCGGCCAGCGCATCCGGCTCTATCTCGACGATCGTTTCGTGGCCGAGGCGACGGTCGGCGCCGGTGCGCGCTGGCAGGCCACACTGAGCGATGTCGCGCCGGGCGTCTACCGGCTGCGGGCCGATGCGGTCGCCGCGGACGGCGCGGTGACCGCCCGCGCCGAGACTCCGTTCCGCCGCGAGGCACCCGAGGCGCTCGCCGCGGCGCGCGCCCCTGCGGCGGACGTGGCTGCCGTCCCTGCGACGCCCGATTCAGCACGCGTCGTACCGCCCGCGCCGCAGGTCGAGATTGTGACCGTGCAGCCGGGCTTCACGCTTTGGGGCATCTCGAAGCGCAGCTATGGTGAAGGCATCCTCTATGTGCGCATCTTCGAGGCCAACCGCGATCAGATCCGCAACCCCGACCTGATCTATCCCGGTCAGGTCTTTTCGGTGCCGCCCGCCGAATAGCCGAGCGCCGCCGACAATCGCCCGGCCGCAGCGCGCACCTCCGCCGCCATGGCTGCGGCGCGTTCGGGGCTCATGCGGCTGACCGGGCCGGAGACCGACAGCCCCGCCACCGCCTCGCCCAGCGCGTCGAAGACGGGTGCCGCGACGCAACGCATGCCCGCCGTCCGCTCCTCGTCGTCGATGGCATGGCCGCGGGCGCGGATCGCCGCGAGATCAGCCTCGAGCGCAGCGCGGTCGGTCAGCGTGGCCGGGGTGAAGCGCGCCAGTTCCAATCGGTTGAGCAGCGCGCGGCGCCGCGGCTCGGGCAGGAAGGCCAGGAGCGCCTTGCCGATGCCCGAAGCGTGCAGCGGGCTCTCGGTGCCGGGCGGGAAGAAGGCGCGGATCGTCTCGTGCGTCTCGACCTGCCCGACGAAGAGCACCGTCGCCCCGCGCGCCACGCCGAGGTTGGCCGTCTCGCCCGTGGCGGCCATCAGCGCGTGCATCTCGGGGCGGGCGCGTTCCAGAAGCGAGGTGCGTCTCAGGAAGGCCGAACCCACCCGGAAAGCCCCGGCGCCCACATGCCAGTGCTGCGTTGCCGTGTCGAGTTCGGCCATGCCGTGACGCTCCAGCGTGACCAGAGCGCGGTAGAGCGAGGGCGCGGGCTCGGCGAGCTGCGCGGCCAGTTCCGAGAGTGTGACGCCGCCGCCACGAGCGAGTTCTTCCAGCACGCCGAGCCCGCGGTCGAGCGCGCGCACCGTGTTCTGTTCGGTCTTGTCGTGGAAGGCGCGCGGCCGACCGCGCCGGGGCTGGGACATGGGGCTCGCAGCTGAAAAATTGCAACACACTGGAGAAGCTACAATAAATCACCACAGCGGGAAAATAAAAAACTTTTTCAAAAAAATTTCACTGCGGCCCGGCCTCGGTTACTCTCGGGCAAGTCAGGGAGGATGCCATGCGACCCGAGAATCCGGTCTTCATACCCGGGCCCACGAACATGCCCGAGGTTCTTCGCCGTGCCTGCGACATGCCCACGCTCGACCACCGCTCGGCGGCCTGGGGCGAGATTCTGCGTCCGGCGCTTGCCGGTGTGGCGCGGGTGATCGAGGCGCCGGCGGATGCGCGCGTGCTGCTCTTTCCGGCGACCGGCACGGCCGGTTGGGAGGCGGCGCTGGCCAACACACTCTCGCCCGGAGACCGGGTGCTGGCCTGCGAGAACGGCATGTTCTCGCGCCGCTGGATCGCCATGGCGCGGGCGCTCGGGCTGGAGGTGGAGGAGCTGCGCGTGCCCTGGGGCGAAGGGTTGCCCGCCCAGCGCATGGGCGAGGTTCTGGCGGCCGACCGGGGCCATGCCATCAAGGCGGTTCTGGCGACTCATAACGAGACCGCCACGGGCGTCGTGTCGGATATCGGTGCGATCCGCGCCGCGATGGATGCTGCGGGTCACCCGGCGCTTCTTTTCGTCGATGGCGTCAGTTCCATCGGCTCGATGCCCTTCCGCATGGGCGCCTGGGGCGTCGATGTGGCAGTGACCGGCAGCCAGAAGGGCTTCATGCTGCCCGCCGGGCTTGCCATCCTCGATTTTCGCGCCATGGCGGCCGCAACCGAGGGGGGCGGTTTTCCCTACACGCCGCCCGTGGGGCTGATCAGCGGGCTGAAACTCTCGTGCGAGCTGCTGCTCGGCGAGGGGATGGAGGCCGTCTTTGCCCGCCACCGGCGCATCGCCGGGGGCGTGCGCGCGGCGGTCGCGGGCTGGGGCCTGAGCCTTTGCGCGGCGCGGCCCGAGTGGCGTTCCGAGACGGTAAGCGCGGTTCGCACGCCCGAGGGCTTCGATGCGGGGCGCATCGTGACCCATGCCGCCGAGCGCTATGGCGTGGCCTTCGGCGTGGGGCTGGGCGATGTGGCGGGCAAGGTGTTCCGCATCGGGCATCTGGGGTTGCTGTCGGACGTGCAGGCCCTGGCGGGCATTGCCACGGCCGAGATGGTGATGGCCGATCTCGGCCTGCCGGTTCGGCTCGGTTCGGGCGTGGCCGCGGCCCAGGAGCATTACCGGGCGAGTGCCGCGGCGATGGCGGCCGCAGCCTGATCGCGCTTCCTACCCCATCCCTCCCCTTGCGGGGGAGCGGGCGCGGGCGGGATAAAATGACAGGACGAGGCGAGATGCAGATACCAACATTCGATGACGTGATCGCGGCGCATGAGCGCATTCGCCCTCATATCCACCGCACGCCGGTGCTGACGTCCTCCTATCTCGATGGGCTCACCGGGGCGAAGCTTTTCTTCAAATGCGAGAACTTCCAGAAGGCAGGCGCCTTCAAGGTGCGCGGGGCCTCCAACGCCGTCTTCGGGCTGAGCGATGCGAAAGCCGCAAAGGGGGTTGCCACCCATTCCAGCGGCAATCACGCGCTCTCGCTCTCCTATGCCGCCGGGCGGCGCGGTATTCCCTGCCATGTGGTGATGCCGGAGACCGCGCCGCAGGCGAAGAAGGATGCGGTGCGCGGCTATGGCGGCATCATCACCGAGTGCAAGCCTTCGACCTCGAGCCGCGAGGCGGTCTTCGCCGAGGTGCAGGCGGCGACGGGGGCCGAATTCGTGCATCCCTACAACGACCCGCGTGTGATCGCCGGGCAGGCGACCTGCTCGCGCGAGTTGCTGGAACAGGTCGATGGGCTCGACGCGGTTATCGCGCCCATCGGTGGCGGCGGCATGGTTTCGGGCTGCTGCCTCACGCTCTCGACACTGGCGCCGGGCGTGGCGATCTACGGCGCCGAGCCCGAGCAGGCTGACGATGCCGCGCGTTCGCTGAAGGCTGGGCACATCATCGCTGATGACGCGCCGGTCACCGTGGCCGACGGTCTGAAGGTACCGCTGAAGGAGCTGACCTGGCATTTCGTGAGCCGCCATGTTGCCGACATCCTGACCGCGAGCGAGCAGGAGATCGTGGACGCGATGCGCCTCACCTGGGCGCGCATGAAGATCGTGATGGAGCCCTCCTGTGCGGTTCCACTGGCAGTAATCCTGAAGAATCCCAACATCTTTGCCGGCAAACGCGTCGGCGTCATCATTACTGGCGGCAATGTCGATCTCGATCGGCTGCCCTGGCAGCGCTGAGGAGGTGCAAAATGAACGTTCCTGTCAGTTTCGATCGGTTGGAAGTCGGTTTCGACGTTCCTGCCGTCCCCGGGATGGATGAAGCCGATATTCAAACCCCATGCCTGGTGCTCGATCTCGATGCGCTGGAGCGC
>PHEG01000501.1 GCA_002842835.1 Alphaproteobacteria bacterium HGW-Alphaproteobacteria-2
CGCGACGCTGCGCGCCGTTGCGCGCGAATTCGCCGGGGCGAAATCCGCGATGATCTTCTGGGGCATGGGGATTTCGCAGCACATCCACGGCACCGACAACTCGCGCTGCCTGATCGCGCTGGCGCTGATGTGCGGCCATGTCGGCCGCCCCGGCACCGGGCTGCACCCGCTGCGCGGCCAGAACAACGTGCAGGGTGCCTCTGACGCGGGGCTGATCCCCATGGTGCTGCCCGACTATCAGCGGGTGGACAACGTGCAGGTGCGCGACGCCTTCCGCGAGATCTGGCGCGGCACCGAGATCGACCCGCAGCCGGGCCTGACGGTGGTCGAGATCATGGACGCGGTGCATGAGGGAGCGATCCGGGGGATGTATATCCTGGGTGAGAACCCGGCCATGTCGGATCCGGATGTCGACCATGCCCGCGACGCGCTGGCGATGCTCGAACACCTCGTTGTGCAGGACATCTTCGTGACCGAAACGGCGGGCTTCGCCGACGTGATCCTGCCGGCCTCGACCTTCTTCGAGAAGACCGGCACGGTGACCAACACCAACCGCCAGGTGCAGATGGGCCGCCCCGCCGTGGCATCGCCGGGCGAAGCGCGCGAGGATTGGGCGATCACCGTCGATCTCGCGCAGCGGCTGGGGCTCGACTGGGGCTACACCCATCCGCGCGAGGTCTTCGCCGAGATGAGGCGCGGCATGCCCAGCCTCGACAACATCACCTGGGAGCGGCTGGAGCGTGAAAGCTCGGTCATCTACCCCTCGCTCAGCCCCACGGACCCCGGGCAGGCGGTGGTCTTCGGCGACGGCTTCCCGCGCCCCGAGGGCCGCGCGCGCTTCGCCCCCGCCAGCGTGATCCCGCCCGACGAGGTGCCCGATGCCGATTATCCCTTGGTGCTGACGACCGGGCGGCAGCTGGAGCACTGGCACACCGGCTCGATGACCCGGCGCTCGCGGGTGCTGGATGCGGTGGAGCCGGAGGCCAACTGCTCGCTGCACCCGTCTACGCTGCGCCGCCTGGGCGTGGCCCCGGGCGAGCGCGTGCGGCTGACCACGCGGCGCGGCACGATCGAGCTGCTCGCCCGCGCCGACCGCGCCGTCGGCCCGGATATGGTCTTCGTCCCCTTCGCCTATGTCGAGGCGGCGGCCAACGTGCTGACCAACGCCGCCCTCGACCCCTACGGTAAGATCCCCGAGTTCAAGTTCTGCGCCGTCCGGGTGGAACGCGTGGCGGAGATGGCGGCTGAGTAGGGGCGCGGAAGGCGCGGCCGTGGCTATGGGTGCTAGTCATCTGGAACTGTAATTCGTATCATTTTCATGAGGTATGTCAGGAGATGATACGATGGCGGGGCGTATGGCGGATGCGGTGATCCTGAGCGA
>PHEG01000502.1 GCA_002842835.1 Alphaproteobacteria bacterium HGW-Alphaproteobacteria-2
GGTGCCCGACGGCAGCCAGTTGGCGGTGCTCTTCCGTCTGAGGGGCGGCAAGGTCTTCGAGGAGCGCTGGTTCGTCGATACCGAAGAGTGGCGCGGGGCCTTCTGAGCCCCGCACCCCCCCGGGAGCATTCGGGGAAAGACGAAGGCGGCGGCGGCTCTGGACGCTGCGGCGCGGCCTGCCTATAAGCGCGCCCATGTCGAGGATGGTCCCGTCTTCTGCGCGAATTAGCTGCCCGGCGCTCTGAGGCTTCGGGGCCGCCGGGATGAAGCGCGAGACCCGCGACCCACCCACGCCAGACATGACCGAGGGACCGACCCGATGAGCGCCGAGACGCCCGACTACCGCGACACGCTGTTCCTGCCGCAGACCGATTTCCCGATGCGCGCGGGGCTCCCCGCCCGCGAACCCGCCTGGCTGGAGCGCTGGGAGAAGCTGCGCGTCTACGACCGGCTGCGCGCGCAGGCAGGCCGCCCGCCCTTCGTGCTGCACGACGGGCCGCCCTATGCGAACGGGCATCTGCACATCGGCCACGCGCTCAACAAGGTGCTCAAGGACGTGGTGGTTCGCTCGCGCCAGATGATGGGCCATGACGCGCGCTATGTGCCAGGGTGGGACTGCCACGGGCTGCCCATCGAGTGGAAGATCGAGGAGCAGTATCGCGCCAGGGGGCTCGACAAGGACGCGGTCGATCTCGTGGCCTTCCGGCAGGAATGCCGCCGCTTCGCCGAGGGCTGGATCGACGTGCAGCGCGCCGAGTTCAAGCGGCTGGGCGTGACCGGCAACTGGGACGCGCCCTACCTGACGATGGACCACCATGCCGAGGCGGTGATCGCGGCGTCACGACCGGCAGACCGAAGCGGTTTGGGTGAAGTTTAAGGTGGTGGGTTCCGGTGGCCAAGTGCCGGAAGGCGTGACCCGCGAACAAAGAATCGCCGACAACTGGGAAATATTTGACCCTGACAACCCTTGGAAAGTCCTCATCTGGACCACCACGCCGTGGACCCTGCCGCAGAACCGCGCGATCTGCTTCAACCCCGATCTCTCCTACGGGCTCTACGAGGTGACGGGGGCTCCGGCGGACAACTGGGCGCAGACGGGCGAGACCTTCCTCATCGCCAACCGGCTGGCCGAGGAGGTGTTCGCCGCGGCGCGGGTCGAGCATTTCAGGAAACACCGGGACGTGACAGCGAATGAGCTTGAAAGTCTCATCTGTCGGCACCCCTTCCACGGAATCCCAGACGGCAACGGCGAGTGGGACTTCGACGTCCCCCTCATCCCCGGCGAGCATGTCACCGACGATGCGGGCACCGGCTTCGTGCATACCGCGCCATCCCATGGCGACGACGACTATGCGATCGGCCGGAAACACGGCCTGCCGATGACCTTCAACATTCTCGACGACGGCTCGTTCCGGCCCGATCTGCCGTTCTTCGGCGGGCAGCAGATCATCCGCCCCGACGGCAAGCCGGGCGGGGCCAACAAGGCGGTGATCGAGAAGCTGAAGGAGGTCGGCGCGCTGGTCGCGCAGCGCCGCATCGTGATCTCGGATGCCCATTCCTGGCGCTCGAAGGCGCCTGTCATCCGGCTCAACCGCCCGCAGTGGTTCGCGGCGATCGACTGGCCCCTTTTCGACGGGCTGGACAAGGCCACGGGCGCGCGCACGATCCGCAAGCGCGCACTCGCCTCCATCGACAAGCTGGTGGAGTGGACGCCACCCACGGGGCGCAACCGGCTGCACGCGATGGTGGAGAGCCGCCCCGACTGGGTGCTGAGCCGCCAGCGCGCCTGGGGCGTGCCGCTGACCTGTTTCACCCGGCGCGGGGCAAAACCCGGTGACGCCGATTTCCTGCTCGGTTTCTCGACGGGCTCCACGACCCCGAGGCATGGGACAAGGTCGATGACATCCTCGACGTGTGGTTCGACAGCGGCTCCACCCATGCCTTCGCGCTGCGCGACCGCGCGGACGGCGCGCCGGACGGCATCGCCGACCTCTATCTCGAAGGCACCGACCAGCACCGGGGCTGGTTCCAGTCCTCGCTCTTGCAGGGCTGCGCGACGAAGGGGCGCGCGCCCTACCGGGGCGTGCTGACGCATGGCTTCACGCTCGACGAGAAGGGCATGAAGATGTCCAAGTCCCTGGGCAACACCGTCGCGCCCGAGGATGTCATCCGGCAGTATGGCGCCGACATCCTGCGGCTCTGGGTGGCGCAGTCGGACTATACCGCCGACCTGCGTATCGGCCCCGAGATCTTGAAGGGCGCGGCCGACAGCTACCGGCGGCTGCGCAACACGCTGCGCTTCCTCTTGGGCAACCTCGCGGGTTGGGACGAGGCCGAGCGGGTGGCGCTGGCGGACATGCCCGAACTGGAACGCTGGGTGCTGCACCGACTGGCGGAACTCGACCACAAGGTGCGCACCGGCTATGCCGCCTACGACTTCCAGGGGGTGTTCCAGGCGCTGTTCAACTTCGCCACCGGCGATCTGTCGTCGTTCTATTTCGACGTTCGCAAGGACGCGCTCTATTGCGATGCGGCGGACAGCGGGCGGCGTCGGGCGGCGCGCACAGTGCTCGACATCCTGTTCCATCGGCTGACCACCTGGCTTGCGCCCGTGCTGGTCTTCACCATGGAGGAGGTCTGGCTGGAGCGTTTTCCGGGCGCGGAGTCGTCGGTGCATCTGGTCGATTTCCCCGACACCCCCGCCGACTGGCTGGACGAGCCGCTGGTGGCGAAATGGGCGGGCATCCGGCGCGCCCGGCGCGTGGTGACGGCAGCGCTGGAGGTGCAGCGCCGCGACAAGACCATCGGTGCCTCGCTGGAGGCGGCACCGGCGGTGCATGTGCGCGACCCTGAGGTGCTGAAGGCGCTGCGCACGGTCGATTTCGCCGATCTGTGCATCACCTCCGCCGTCTGGCTCTCGGGCGACCCGATCCCGGCCGAGGCGTTCCGGCTGCAGGATGTCGAGGGCGTGGGCGTGGTCTTCGAACCCGCCGAGGGCGAGAAATGCCTGCGCTGCTGGAAGCTGCTGCCAGATGTGGGCAGCCACCCCGGTCATCGAGGCAGCGCACGAGACGCCCGTGGGGCGGGTGATTCTGACCGAGGAGGCGGGCTATCTGACCCGGCTCCGGTGGAGCGATGCGCCCGTCGCGGGTGCATCGCCGCTGCTTGACGCCGCGCGCCGTCAGCTCGACGCCTATTTCCAGGCGGATCTCAAGCGCTTCACCCTGCCGATGGCGCCGCGTTCCTCGGCCTTCCAGCATTACGTCTACGAGGCGATGATGGCGATCCGCCGCGGCGAGACCCTCACCTACGGCCATATCGCGCGCATGCTCGACGCGAGCCCGCAGGCGGTGGGCCAGGCCTGCGGCGCGAACCCGCTGCCGATCCTCATCCCCTGCCACCGGGTGCTGGCGGCGGATGGCGGGCTCGGCGGCTATTCCGGTGCCGGCGGGGTCGAGACGAAGGTAGCGCTGCTGCGGCTGGAAGGTGCGGCGGGCTTGCTGATCTGAGCGTCAGTCGGGCGCCAGCATGTAGCCTGCGCCGCGCACCGTCTGGAGGTAGCGCGGCTGCTTGGGGTCGGTCTCAAGCTTGCGGCGCAAGCGCGTGATCTGAACGTCCACCGCCCGTTCCTGCGCCTGCGCCTCGCCGCGGCCCAGTTCCTCGATGAGTCGGGTGCGGCTGATCGGGTTGCCCGGCTCGGCGGCGAAGATTCGCATCAGCTGCGCCTCGGTCGCGGTGAGGCGGATCTGCTCGGACCCGCGCCAGAGTTCGCCGCGCTCCTTGTCGTAGCGGACGGGCCCGAGGTGCAGC
>PHEG01000503.1 GCA_002842835.1 Alphaproteobacteria bacterium HGW-Alphaproteobacteria-2
TCTGGTGGGCGAGGGAAACCATGTGCTGCACGACGCCCATGAGGTGCCCGACTGGGTGAAGGTCTCGCCCTTCGTGGCAATGGTGCTGGGGCTGGCGGGGGCGATAGTGTTCTACGTGCTGCGGCCCGAGTGGCCCGCGCGGTTGGCCGAGAACCAGCGCCACCTCTATCAGTTCCTGCTCAACAAGTGGTATTTCGACGAGATCTATGACGCCATCTTCACCCGCGGGGCCAAGGGGCTGGGCCGCTTCCTGTGGAAGCGCGGCGACGGTGACGTGATCGACGGCACGATCAACGGCGTGGCCATGGGTGCGGTGCCCTGGGTGACGCGGCTCACCGGGCGCTGGCAGTCCGGTTATCTCTTCACTTATGCCTTCGCCATGGTGATCGGCGTGGTGCTGCTCGTCTCCTGGGTGGCGATCGTCGGGGGGGGCAACTGATGGACAACATTCTTTCCATCATCACCTTCCTGCCGCTCATCGCCGCGGCGATCATGGCGCTCTTCCTGCGCGGCGAGGACCGGGCGGCGGCGGAGAACGCCAAGTGGCTGGCGCTGATCGCCACCACAGCCACCTTCGTTGTGTCGCTGGTGATGCTGGCGGGCTTCGACCGCGCCGACGCGGGCTTTCAGTTCGTCGAAGAGCGACCCTGGCTGCTGGGCCTGACCTACCGAATGGGGGTCGACGGCATCTCGGTGCTGTTCGTGATGCTGACCACGTTCCTGATGCCGCTCGTCATTGCCTCCGCCTGGCATGTCGAGACGCGGGTGAAGGAGTACATGATCGCCTTCCTGGTGCTCGAGACGCTGATGCTGGGCGTCTTCATGGCACTCGATCTGGTGCTCTTCTACCTGTTCTTCGAGGGTGGCCTGATCCCGATGTTCCTGATCATCGGCATCTGGGGCGGCAAGCAGCGCATCTATGCGGCCTTCAAGTTCTTCCTCTACACCTTTCTCGGCTCGGTGCTGATGCTGGTGGCGATGATCGCCATGTGGATGGACGCGGGCACGACCTCGATCCCGGCGCTGCTGAACCACCAGTTCGACGCAGGCGCTGCCCGACGCGCACGTGCAGGCACCCACGGCCGGTTCGGTGGTGCTGGCGGCGATCCTCTTGAAGATGGGCGGCTACGGCTTCCTGCGCTTCTCGCTGCCGATGTTCCCGGTGGCCTCCGACATCCTCGCGCCGCTCGTCTTCTGGCTGTCGGCCATCGCCATCGTCTACACCTCGCTGGTGGCGATGATGCAGGAGGACATGAAGAAGCTGGTCGCCTATTCCTCGGTCGCTCACATGGGCTTCGTGACCATGGGCATCTTCGCGGCCAACCAGCAGGGGGTGGACGGCGCGATCTTCCAGATGATCAGCCACGGCTTCATCTCGGGCGCTCTCTTCCTGATCGTCGGCGTGATCTACGACCGGATGCACACGCGCGAGATCGATGCCTATGGCGGGTTGGTGAACCGGATGCCCGCCTTCGCGCTGATCTTCATGCTCTTCACCATGGCCAATGTCGGCCTGCCGGGGACATCGGGCTTCATCGGCGAGATACTGACGCTGGTGGGCATCTTCCAGGTCAACACCTGGGTGGCGGCGGTGGCGGCGACAGGCGTGATCCTGAGCGCGGGATACGCGCTCTGGCTCTACCGGCGGGTTGTGATGGGCGATCTGATCAAGGAAAGCCTGAAATCCATTACCGACATGAGCCGCCGCGAGAAATGGATCTTCGCGCCCCTCGTTGCAGCGACGCTGATCCTCGGTGTCTACCCCGCGCTGGTGCTCGATGTCACCGGCTCCTCGGTGGCCGCGCTGCTGGGCAAGTATCAGACCGCGCTGACCGAGGCCGAGGGCCTGCTCCGGCTGGCCGCGAAATGAGGGACGAGAGATGATCGCCACAGACCTCAATATCGTCCTGCCCGAGATCATCCTCGCCGTCCGCCCACTCTTCTCTGGCTGACTGCGGCCCTGATGGCGGCGCTCGCCGCGCTGATCGGTCTGTCGCCCCCGGGCACCGCCACCGCCTTCGGCGGTGCCTTCGTGGACGACGGCTTCTCGCGCTTTGCCAAGGTGGTGATCCTGCTCTCGGCCGCCGTCGTGCTGGTCATGGGGCAGGACTACATGGCGCGCCACGACATGCTGCGCTTCGAATACCCGGTGCTGGTGTCGCTGTCGGTGCTCGGCATGATGATGATGGTCTCGGCGGGCGATCTGATGGCGCTCTACATGGGGCTCGAGCTGCAATCGCTCTCGCTCTATGTGATAGCCGCCTTCCGGCGCGACTCGTTGCGCTCGACCGAGGCCGGGCTGAAGTATTTTGTGCTCGGCGCGCTTGGCTCCGGGATGCTGCTCTACGGCGCCTCGCTGGTCTACGGCTTCGCCGGAACAACGCTGTTCTCCGGCATCATCACCGCCTCGGTCGATGGCCATGTGTCGCTGGGGCTGCTTTTCGGGCTCGTCTTCATGATCGTGGGCCTGGCCTTCAAGGTCTCGGCGGTGCCCTTCCACATGTGGACGCCCGACGTCTACGAGGGCGCGCCGACACCGGTCACCGCCTTCTTCGCCACCGCGCCCAAGGTGGCCGCGGCGGTGCTGTTCGCCCGCGTTATGCACGGCGCCTTCGGCAACGCCCTTGCGGACTGGAGCCAGATTGTCGCCCTGCTGGCCGTGGCTTCGATGTTCCTTGGCGCCTTCGCGGCGATCGGCCAGACCGACATCAAGCGGCTGATGGCCTATTCCTCGATCTCCCACATGGGCTACGCGCTGATCGGGCTCGCGGCGGGCACCGTCGGCGGCCTGCAGGCGCTTCTGATCTATCTGGCGATCTATGTAACGATGAACCTCGGCACCTTCGCCTTCATCCTGTCGATGCGCCGTGACGGCCGCCCGGTGACCGAGATTTCCGCGCTTAACCTCTATGCCCGCGCCGAACCGGCGAGGGCGCTCGCCATGCTGGTGCTGCTCTTCAGCCTCGCGGGCGTGCCCCCGCTGGTGGGCTTCTTCGGCAAGTTCTACGTGCTGAAGGCGGCGGTGGATGCCGATATGGTCTGGCTTGCCGTTGCGGGCGTGGTGGCCAGCGTGATCGGTGCCTACTACTATCTGCGCATCGTCTATCTGATGTATTTCGGCGAAGCGGGCGAAGGGCTCGACCGGGCGATGCCCGGC
>PHEG01000041.1:0-7662 GCA_002842835.1 Alphaproteobacteria bacterium HGW-Alphaproteobacteria-2
CGCGCCGGACGTCAGCGAGGCCGATATCCGCGCCGCGACCGAGGCGACGATCGTCAACTGACGCCTGGTGCTGGCGGCGGCCCTCCCAGCAGAAGCGCCGCTGCCAGCGCCCACATCACCACGCCCACCCCAGCTTCCAGCACGCGCCACGACCCCGGACGCGCCATCAACGGGGCCAGGAGCCGCGCGCCATAGCCCAGCGAGAAGAAGAACACGAAGGACGCGGTCACCGCGCCGCCGCCGAAGGCCAGCCCCTGCCCCGGATACTGCGCCGCCACCGAGCCCAGCAGCACCACCGTGTCGAGCCAGACATGAGGGTTTGCCCAGGTGAAGAGAAGGCAGGCAGCCAGCACCGGACCGAGTGCGCGCGGCGCACCCGCCGCGGGCGCCAGCGCCGCGCCGCCGCGCCATGCACGGCGCAGTGCCAGCGCGCCATAGATCAGCAGGAAGACCACGCCGCCATAGAGCATCACCGGCGCGAGCCAAGGCGCCGCCCCGGCCAGCGCGCCGAAGCCCGCCACGCCCGCGGCGATCAGCAATGCATCGGAGAGCGCGCAGGTCAGCACCACCGCCAGCACATGCTCGCGCCGCAGCCCCTGGCGCAACACGAAGGCGTTCTGCGCGCCAATGGCGAGAATGAGCGAGAAGCCGAGGGAGAATCCGGCGAGGGCAGCGTTCATGAATCGGCTCCGGCGACTGGCCGGACGTGATGCCTCAGACGCGCACCAGACGCCAGACGCAAAACGGGCGGACCCGAAGGCCCGCCCGCTGCAATTCAGGTAGTTCCGCGCAGGCTTACTTGCCCGCCTTCGGCGCCAGATCCTTGCCCGCGGCCAGCATCAGCTCGATGGTTTCCATCTGAACGCGCTTGGCCACTTCTGCGAATGCGACGACGTTCTCGGAAGCAACCTCGAAGGATTTTGACGCCAGATCGGCCGCCGTCTGGCCATAGGCCATCGGATCTTCCTTGGCGGCGGTCGCGGTGGCGAGCTTCGCCAGCGCGTCCCTGGTCCAGTTGCTCGAGATCTCGGCCGACTGCTCGGCGGCGGTCAGCGCGACCTTCGAGAGCTTTTCGGCAAGCTGGGCGTTGCTGCGGAACGCTTCGGTCACGCCGCCGAAATCCTTCGGCATGGCGTCGATCATGTCGGTGAAGGCCTTGGTGAAGTCTTGGGGGTTGGCCATCTGTTTTCTCCATGTGGTGTGGGTTTCCATGCCTGAGATATAGATGCTGCAGTGCAGCATTGCAAGCCGAAAATGCTGCACTGCAGCAAATTTCATGAGCGAGAGCCGACTGGCAGGCCATCAGGCAGAGACGGCGCGAACATCCTCACGCAAAAGCAAAAGAGCGGGCCGAAGCCCGCTCTTCATGCCGCCGCGCGGGGAGGACGCGCCGCAGTCATGTATCTGTCGCTCAGGCAGCAGCCTTCGGCGCAGCCGCGGCGGCCTTCTTGGCGACGGCGGTCACGTCGGCGGTCGCCTTCTTCACCGCGGCGGTGGCTTCCTCGGTGGCTTCCTTGCCAGAGGCCAGCAGCAGTTCGATGGTCTCGGTCTGCGCCTTCTTCGCCACTTCGGCGAAGGCAGCCATCTGCTCGGCGGCCACTTCCATCGAGAACGAGGCGAAGTCGGTCGCGGCCTTGCCGTAGGCAGTGGCGTCGTCCTGTGCCTTGGTCACGGAGCCGAGGCGGGAGAGCGTGTCTTTGGTCCACTTGCTCGAGATCTCCGCCGACTGCTCGGCAGCGGTCAGCGCGACCTTCGACAGCTTCTCGGCCAGCACGGCCTGGTTCTTGAAGACGTCCTGCACGGCCGAGAAATCGGTCGGCACGGTGCCGAGGAAATCGGTGAAGATCTTGGTGTAGTCTTGGGTTGCCTTGGCCATGTCACAAACTCCGGGTTGGCGGGGGTTGATTTGCTGATGCGGCGTATATAGACGCCGCGATGCAGCATTGCAAGCGAAAATTTCTGCACCGCAGCAAACGCGCCCAGATAGCGTATGCTACTCTTGTGGCTTGGCCGTGACATAGGTTCCCGGCGCCGGGCAGAGTACCGGGTGACCCGGTCCGCCGGGCTGGCGCGCGGGCACCTGCCTGCCCGAGCGCCGCGCCAGCCAGTCCTTCCAGCGCGGCCACCACGAGCCTTCAGTGTAATCCGCCGCAGCGCGCCACGCGAGCGGCTCTTTCAGCGGCGCATCCGAAGTGTAGTGGCCATACTTGTTCTTGCTCGGCGGGTTCACGATGCCCGCGATATGGCCTGACTCGGACAGGATGAACGTCCGGTCGCGGCTGGCAAACTGGCGGAAGCTGTTGAAGGCCGCCTTCCATTCGGCGATGTGGTCGGTTTCGCAGGCGATCGAGCAGACCGGCAGGCGAATATCCTTCAGCCCGACCTTGTGGCCCAGCACCTCGTAGTCCCCGCGTGCGAGCTCGTCGCCCTGGCAGAGCCTGCGAAGATACTCCACCACCATGCGCGCAGGCAGGTTGGTCGAATCGCCGTTCCAGTAGAGCAGATCGAAGGCCGGCGGCGCCTCGCCCATCATGTAGGAACGAATCGCCGGGCCGTAGACCAGGTCGGGCGCGCGCAGATAGGAGAAGGTGCGCGACATGAAGAAGCTGTGGAGATAGCCCTTCTCGGCCACCTCGCGCTCGATCCCGTCGACAAAGTCATCGTCGAGAAAGACACTCATCTCCCCGGCGTCCTTGAAATCGGCGAGTGTGGTGAAGAATGTGGCAGAGCGGACCGAAGTGTCTCCAGTCTTGCCGAGATAGGCCGTGGTCGCGGCCAGCGTCGTGCCGCCGATGCAGTAGCCCACCAGGTTGACCTTGTCTTCGCCGGTGATTGCCTGCACCTCGCGGATGGCGGCCAGATAGCCCTCGGCGACATACTGGTCCATGCCGACATCGGCATAGGACGCATCGGGATTGACCCAGGAAACGACGAAAAGCGTGAAGCCCTGCTCGACGATCCAGCGGATGAGGCTATTCTCGGGCTTGAGGTCGAGGATGTAGAACTTGTTGATCCACGGCGGGAAGATGATGAGCGGCATGCGGTGAACCGTCTCGGTCTTCGGCGCATACTGGATCAGTTCCATCATGCGGTTGCGATAGACGACCGAGCCCTCCGTGGTGCCGAGGTTCTCGCCCACCTTGAATGCCTGCGGGTCCGACAGAGTGACCAGAAGTTCGCCATCGTTCTTCTCGATGTCGCGGATGAGGTTCTCGAGTCCGTCCACCAGCGACTGCCCGTCGGTCTCGACCGCCTTCTGCAGCGCGTCGGGATTGGTGCCGAGGTAGTTGGCGGGCGACATCATGTCGACGATCTGGCGCGAGAAGAACTCCACCCGCCGCTTGTCAGCCTCGGGAAGCCCCTCGATGTTCGACACCGCGTCACGGATGGTCTGCGACGAGAGCAGATACTGTTCCTTGACGAAGTTGAAGTATGGATGCGTTTGCCAGAGCGGGTTGCGGAAGCGCCGGTCGGCAGGCAGTTCGCTGTCCGGCTCGGGCGGCTGTCCGGTGGCCAGAGCGCGCTGCGCCTCGACCCAGTGCTGCAGCGACTTGCCCCAGAAGGACACCTGATGTTCCAGAAGCTTCGCGGGGTTGGACATCATCTCGGTAACATAGGCGGTGGCCGCCTTCACATAGAGATCATGCCCCGGCCCGTGCAGCCCCGGATCGTGCAACTTGCGCCGCGAAAGCGCGGCGACGAGGCGCTTTGTCAACTCCTCCATCCGGGCGATGTTGGCGTTGAGCCGGTCGAGATTGCTGACCTCCGTCTCGGACTCGCGCGTCATAATCCCCATTGACCCCGTTTGCTGCACCTGCACTATACACAGTGTAAACTATCGGGCAGCACAACGAAATGACAGAGGCGGGCGACAGGCCCCGGAAAATCTGATGAAATACTTAGCCACCTATGATCTGATGGAAGGTGCCCGGATCACGAATCAATGGCTGGGTGCCACGGTGAAGGCGATCTTCTCCTATCCCAACATGGGAATGGTGCCGCACCCGCTCTTCCCCGTCGCCAAGGCCTGGGGCGAAGTGACCGAGCGCAGCTTCTCGCGCATGATCTGCAAGCCCGACTGGGGCATCGACACGGTGGTGAGCAGCGGGCGCGAATACACCGTCGCCCCCTCCCAGATCGTCGAGCGCCCCTTCGGCGACCTGATCCATTTCCGTGTAAACGGCCGCAAGCCCTTGCCGCGCCGGGTGCTGCTGGTGGCGCCGATGTCGGGGCACTATTCCACGCTCCTGCGCAAGACGGTGATCAGCCTCCTGCCCAACTGCGAGGTCTTCATCACCGACTGGCACAACGCGCGTGACATTCCGGTGTCGAGCGGCAAGTTCGACATCGAGGACTATACACTCTACCTCGCGGATTTCATCCGCGAGCTGGGGCCGCAGACCCATGTCATCGCGGTCTGCCAGCCCGCGCCGCTCACGCTCGCCGCCACCGCCTGGCTAGCCGAGCATTACCCGCACTGCCAGCCGCGTACGCTCACGCTGATCGGCGGCCCCATCGACCCGGATGCCGCCGCCACCGACGTTACCGATTTCGGTCGCCGCGTTACGATGGGCCAACTCGAACACCTCGTCATCCAGCGGGTCGGCACCAACCACCGCGGCGTCGGGCGCATGGTCTACCCGGGGCTTCTGCAACTCGCCTCCTTCATGTCGATGAACTCCGACACCCACAGCCGCGCCTTCACCGAGCAGATCCTGCGCTGCGCCAAGGGCGAGGCGGGTGACTACGACCGGCACAACAGCTTCTACGACGAGTATCTCGCCGTGATGGACATGACCGCGGAGTTCTACCTCTCGACGGTCGAGCGCATCTTCAAGGCGCGCGAGATCGCGCGCAACGTCTTCACCCTGCGCGGCCAGCCGGTCGATATCGGCCGCATCACCGACACCGCGGTGATGACAGTGGAAGGCGCCGACGACGACATCTCGGCCCCCGGCCAGTGCGTTGCGGCGCTTGATCTGCTAACCGGGCTCCCTGACCACATGAAGGGCAGCCATCTCGAGCCAGGTGCAGGGCATTACGGCATCTTCGCGGGCAAGTCCTGGCGCAACAACATTCGCCCGCTGGTGCTCGACTTCATCGACACGCAGTCGCCCTGCGCGCCGAGGCGCATCCACGCGGTCTGAGCACGCGCTCAGACCGGCAGGTTCTCGAAGCCGTTGCCGCCTTCCTCGCGGGCAAGGCGTTGTTCTATCTTGCAGAGCCGCTCGCACATCGGCAGGTTCAGGTCGCGCATCTCGGCCAGTTTGTCGCGCAACTGGTCGGCGTATCGGTGCGCCTCTTCGGGGTGATCTTCCATCCGCCGGATCAGAAGGTCGACCCCGGCGCGCAGTGTCTCGAAAGACATGTGACTCCTCCCTAGATGGCACAGTTACGGCAGAACGGCGTGGCGGGCAGCAGATCGAGCCGTTCCTCGGCGATCGTGGCGCCGCACCGCACGCAGACACCATAGCTGCCTTCGTCGATTCGCCCCAGCGCAGCGGCGATCTGGCGCAACTCCAGTTGCTCGGCCTGGCCGAGGCTTTCCAGAACCTCGTCGCCCTCGCGTTCCGTCGCCCGCTCCTCGACATCGGGGTCGGGCGTCTCCTCGAGGGCGGCCTCGATCGTGCGAAGCCCGGACTCGAGACCCGCCCGGCGTTCCAGCAATTGCGCCCGCCGCTCATCGACTGTGCGTGCCATGGTTCCTCCTCTTGCAGACCACCAGCCTAGCGGCCCTTGGGCAGGCCACCTTGACCCAGATCAATCGCTAGGGCCTTGCGACGCCGCGCGCCAGAGTCCATCTGGGCATCAGAGGTGCATGCGCGCCGGAGCGAACAACGGACAATCAGACATGATCGAACAGGACTGGATACTGGGCCTTGTCGGCGGGCTCGTCATCGGCTGCGCGGCGGCGCTCTTTCTGCTCGTGAACGGGCGCATCATGGGGGCGAGCGGCATCGTCGGCGGTCTGGTTGACGGCTCGGGCCGCGCCACTGCGGGCGAGCGCGGCTTCTTTCTCGCCGGTCTCGTGGGCGCCCCGGCGCTGGTGGCAACCATCTGGCGCGCGCCCGAAACGCACCTCATCGGCGACTGGGGCGTGCTCGTTGCCGCGGGGCTGCTGGTGGGGCTGGGTACGCGCATCGCCAACGGCTGCACCTCGGGGCATGGCGTCTGCGGCATCTCGCGGCTCAGCCCGCGCGGCATCGTCGCCACCGCCGTCTATATCGGGGTCGGCATGGCCGCCGTCGCGCTCTTCCGTCATGCGTTGGGAGTGATCTGATGACCCGCAATCTCTTCGCGCTTCTGGCGGGCAGCCTCTTCGGCCTCGGGCTCATGCTCTCGGGGATGACCGACACCGCCAAGGTGCGCGGCTTTCTCGATGTGCTGGGTTCCTGGGACGCGACGCTGATCTTCGTCATCGTCGGCGCGCTGATCCCGATGTTCTTCGCCTGGCGGGTGGCCGAGGCGCGCCGCCGCGCCCTGCTGGGCAACGATATCCCCGCGCGCCCCGATCCAGCGATCACGCGCGACCTCGCCATGGGCTCCACGCTCTTCGGTATCGGCTGGGGGCTCTCGGGGCTCTGCCCCGGCCCGGCGATGGCCTCGCTCTCCTACAACGGCTGGGGTGGGCTTGTCTTCCTTGCCGCCATGGTGGCGGGGATGCTGGCCGCGCCTCCGGTAAAGGCGCGGCTCATGGCCGCCTGAGCGAGCACGGCCCCGTGCATCCCGGGGCCGCCCCCCTGCCGGTCAGCCCGCCGCCGCCACCGCACGTGCGGTCAGAACACCCACCAGATGCGCGCGGTATTCGGCCGAGCCGTGCAGATCGGCGATCATGCCATCGGCATCCACCGACAGCCCCTTCACCGCCCCGGGCATGAATGACTTTGACAGTGCCGCCTCGGCCTCCGCCCAGCGGAACACGCCTTCCTGCGATGCGCCGGTGACCGCCACGCGCACGCCCTTGGCATATTTCGCCACAAACACACCCACCAGATCTCGCCCTCGTCGAGCGCGGTGGCGAACATGCCCTGGAAATAGTCGTCCGCCGCGATCTCGCGCGCATTGGTGACGATGGTGGCGCCCGAGCCCAGCGCCGCAGCCGGGTAGCAGGCGGAGGGGTCGTTGTTGGCGAGACTTCCACCGATGGTGCCGCGGCTCCTCACCGCCGGATCACCGATATGCGCAGCCAGATCGGCCAGCGCCGGGTAATGCGCCGCCGCCTCGCGCGCCACGGCTGCGTGCGTGGTGCCGCCGCCGATGTGCAGCCGCCCGCCCTCGCCGAGGCACACGCCCCGAATCGCGTCGATGCCCGTCAGGCTCACCAGCACCGAGGGTCTGGCAAGCCGTGCCTTCAGCGTCGGGATCAGCGTCTGCCCACCGCCCAATGCCTGCGCCTCCTCCCGGCCCAGCGCCTTCACCGCCTCATCCACCGAGGAAGGCTGCACGAAGTCGAAATTATACATCTCTTTCCCTCCTCAACCGGCCACGCGGATGGCCGACCAGACCCGTGACGGGCTGAGCGGCATGTCGATATGCGCCACCTTGTGGCCACCGCTCTGCAGTGCGTCGATCACCGCGTTGACGATGGCGGGCGGGCTGCCGATGGCGCCGGCCTCGCCGCAACCCTTCACCCCCAGCGGGTTGTGCGTGCAGGGCGTGGCG
>PHEG01000041.1:7701-9732 GCA_002842835.1 Alphaproteobacteria bacterium HGW-Alphaproteobacteria-2
CCCTCGACGATCATCGGGTTGATGATGTTGCCGAAGTCGTCGGCCGCGGCAAAGCGTTCCACCGTCACGCGGCCGGTCTCGGGGTCCACCTCGACCTCGGCGGCATAGGCGCCGGCGGGATAGGTGAAGTTCGACGGGTCGTAGAAGGCCGTCTCCTCCAGCCCCGGCTCCAGCTCCTTCAGCGGGTAGTTGTGCGGCACATAGGCGGCGAGACACACCTCGCCCCAGGCGACCGAACGGTCGGTGCCCGCGACGGAGAACCGGCCGTCGCGGAACTCGATGTCGCCCTCGGCGGCCTCCATCAGATGGGCGGCGATCTTCTTCGCCTTGGCGACGATCTTCTCGGTCGCGCGCACCATGGCGCTGCCGCCCACGGCGATGGAGCGCGAGCCATAGGTGCCCATGCCCATCGGCGTGCGCGCGGTGTCGCCGTGCACGATGTCGATCTGCTCGGCCGGGATGCCGATCATGTCCGACATCACCTGCGCGAAGGTCGTCTCGTGTCCCTGCCCGTGGCTGTGGGAGCCGGTGAAGACCGAGATCGAGCCGGTGGCGTTGACCCGCACCGTGGCGCTCTCGTAGAGCCCGGCGCGCGCGCCCAGTTGCCCGACGAGATTCGAGGGCGCGATGCCGCAGGCCTCGATGTAGCAGTTGATGCCCAGCCCGCGCAGCCTGCCCTTCGCCGCGCTCGCCTTGCGCCGCGCGGCAAAGCCGTCGCGGTCGATCATCTCCAGCAGCCGGTCCATCGTGGCGTCGTAGTCGCCGGTGTCGTATTCCACCGCCACCGGCGTGGCATAGGGGAACTCGCGCACGAAATTGCGCCGCCGGATCTCCACCGGGTCGATCCCCATCTCGCGCGCCGCCTTGTCGATCACGCGTTCCAGTTGGAACGTCGCCTCGGGCCGCCCGGCGCCGCGATAGGCATCGACCGGCACGGTGTTGGTGAACACCGCCTTCACGTTCACGTAGATCAGCGGCGTGGTGTAGTTGCCCGCCATCAGCGTGCCGTGCAGCCAGGTCGGCACCGAGGGCGCGAAGGTGGACAGATAGGCGCCCATGTTCGCCAGCGTCGCGGTGCGGATGGCGAGGAAGCGGCCTTCCCTGTCCAGCGCCAGTTCGATCTTCGTCACATGGTCGCGCCCCTGCGCGTCCGACATGAAGGCCTCCGAGCGCGTGGAGGTCCACTTGACGGGGCGGTGGAGCGCCCGCGCGGCGAAGGTGCAGAAGGCTTCTTCGGCATAGTGGAAGATCTTCGACCCGAAGCCGCCGCCCACGTCGGGGGCCACCACGCGCAGCTTGTGCTCGGGGATGCCCAGCACGAAGGCGCCCATCAGCAGCCGGATCACATGCGGGTTCTGGCTGGTGGTGTAGAGCGTCGTCTCGTCGGTGGCGCGGTTGTGGTCGGCCAGCGCCACGCGCGGCTCCATCGGGTTGGCGACGAGGCGCTGGTTGACAAGCTCCAGCGTGGTGACGTGATGCGCGCCCGCGATGGCCTTCGCCACCGCCTCGCGGTTCTCCTCGACGAAACCCCAGTCGTAGCAGAGGTTCGAGGCGAGGTCGTCATGGACCTTCGGCGCGCCGCTCTCCAGCGCCGCCTTCATGTCCACCGCGGCGGGCAGTTCCTCGAGATCGAGATCGATCACCTCGGCGGCGTCTCGCGCCTGTTCGCGGCTCTCGGCCACCACGGCGGCGATCGGATCACCCACATGGCGCACCTTGCCCTCGGCGAGGATCGGGTGCTTGGGCTCCTGCATCGGTTGCCCGTTGCGGTCGGTGATCAGCCAGCCGCAGGGCAGCCCGCCCACGCCCTCGAAATCCTTCGCGGTGAAGATGCGGATGACACCGGGCATGGCTTCCGCCGCGGCGGTGTCGATGCCGTTGATGCGCGCATGCGCCACGTCCGAGCGCAGGAAATGCACATGGGCCTGGCCGCGGAGATTGATGTCGTCGGTGTAGTTGCCGGTCCCCGTCAGGAACCGCACGTCCTCGCGGCGCCTTGTGTCGGCGCCGATGCCTCCGTCCTTGGGCATG
>PHEG01000504.1 GCA_002842835.1 Alphaproteobacteria bacterium HGW-Alphaproteobacteria-2
GGCCATCAGGCAGCCGAGGCGCCCTTCCATCGCGCGCAGCACCGCCGCCGACAGTTCCGCCGTGCCGTAGCAGGCATAATCGGCGACGCGGATCACCGGTCCGCCAAAGGCCGCAATCATGTAGTGGATCGCCGGGATCGGGCGGCGCGCCACCGCCAGAACGGTAGACCAGGGCGCGTGCGTATGCACCACGGCTCTCAGTTCGGGGCGCGCGCGCAGCAGGTCGCGGTGGAAGCGCCACTCGCTCGACGGCTTGCAGGGGCCCTGCCATGCGCCATCTTCGGCGGCAAGCGGCATCAGTGCCAGCATGTCCGGCGTCAACTCGCCATAGGGCACCGCCGACGGGGTGATCAGCATCCCGTCGCCCAGCCGTGCCGAAAGGTTGCCGGAAGCACCGCGATTGAGCCCGGCGGCATCGAGCGCCCGCGCCGCCGCCACGATCCCGGCGCGCAAGGCCGCCTCGCTCATGCCGCCACCCGCTCGGGGAAGAGCGCAGCCAGCCCCTCGGGCGTGGCGGGTGCGATGCCCCGCTCGGTGATCAGCCCGGTGACGAGCCGTGCCGGCGTCACGTCGAAGGCGGGGTTGGCTGCGGGCGTCGCCTCGGGGCTCACACGCACGCGGGTGCGCGCGCCGTCTGCACCGCGGCCCTCGACGAAGGACACCTCGTCGGGCGAGCGTTCCTCGATCGGGATCTCCGCGACCCCGTCCTGCACGCTCCAGTCGATGGTCGGCGATGGCTGTCCACAAGCCCGTGCTGCATCAGGTGCCCGCCCGCGTTGTCGACAATGAGGTGATGCGGCACGCCGTGGCCCGCCAGTTCCCAGGCGGTGAGCGCGGCGCCCTGGTTGCGCGGGCGCGTCTCGTCGACCCAGACATGCACGTCTATGCCGCACCCGACCGCCTGGTAGATGGGCGAGGTCGCGGTGCCCCAGTCCACCGTGGCGATCCAGCCGGCGTTGCAATGGGTGAGGATGTTGACCGGCCCATCCTTCCGCGCCGCAATCTCCTCGATCAGCCGCAGCCCATGCGCGCCGATGCGGCGGTTGATCTCCACATCCTCGTCGCAGACCGCCGCGGCGCGGGCATAGGCCGCCGCCGTCCGCCCCTCGGGCGGCAACGGGGCCAGACGCGCGCGCATGTCCTCGAGTGCCCAGCGCAGGTTCACCGCCGTGGGGCGCGTCGCCATCAGCACCTCGCAGGCCCGCGCGAGCCCGGCGTCGGAGGCATCGGCGCGCATGGCGAGTGCCACGCCATAGGCCGCCGTCGCGCCGATCAGCGGCGCGCCGCGCACCCACATGTCGCGGATCGCGGTGGCGGCCTCGTCAAGCGTGGTCAGATCGCGCAGCACGAACTCGTGCGGCAGCCGGGTCTGGTCGATGATGCGCACGCGCCAGCCGTCGTCTGCGAGCCAGATCGAGCGGTAGTTCCTGCCGTCCACCTTCACCAGGGCCTCCCTCGACGTATCCGCGCCGAGACTTAAGGACCACCGCCCACCCGGTCAACGCCGCGATGCGTGCTTGGCGCGAGGGCGTGCGGCGGACTATAACGCTGGCAATGGTGCAGCGGCCGCGATACGCTGGTCTGGCGCTTCGAACGGGAAGGTCATGCGATCAAGTATGGCGCCAAGCTCACCGTACGCGAGGGGCAGGCGGCGGTCTTCGTGCACGAGGGACAACTGGCGGATGTCTTCCAGCCCGGGCTCTACCTGCTCGAGACCAACAACATGCCTGTGCTGACGACGCTCCAGCACTGGGACCATGGCTTCCGCTCGCCCTTCAAGTCGGAAATCTACTTCATCGCCACCCGCCGTTTCACCGATCTCAAATGGGGCACGAAGAACCCGATCATGCTGCGCGACCCCGAGTTCGGGCCGACACGGCTGCGCGCCTTCGGCACCTATGCAATCCGGGTGTCCGATCCGGGCCGCTTCATGACCGAGATCGTGGGCACCGACGGCGAGTTCACCACCGACGAGATCGCCTTCCAGATCCGCAACATCATCGTGCAGGAGGCGGGGCGCACGCTGGCCGCCTCGGGCATCCCGGTGCTCGACATGGCGGCGAACACCGCCGATCTGGGGAAGCTGATCGCCAAGGCCATTGCGCCCTCGGTGGCGGCCTACGGACTCGAGGTGCCGGAGTTCTACATCGAGAACATCTCGCTGCCGCCAGCCGTCGAGGCAGTGCTCGACAAGCGCACGTCGATGGGCATCGCGGGCGATCTGAACGCCTATGCGCAGTTCGCCGCCGCCGAGGCGATGGGCGCCGCCGCCGCGCAGCCCGGCGGCGCGATGGGCGCGGGCATCGGCGCGGGCATGGGCTTTGGCATGGCCGCGCAGATGGCGCAGGCCGGACCCTGGGGCGCGGCCCCTGCCGCGGCACCCCCGCCACCGCCGCCGGTCGAGCATGTCTGGCACATCGCCGAGAACGGCGCGAGCCATGGCCCCTATTCGAAGGCCAATCTGGGTCGGATGGCCACGGATGGCAGCCTGACGCGGGCCAGCCTGGTCTGGACCCCGGGCCAGGAGGGTTGGAAACCCGCTGGGGAAGTGGCCGAACTGGCGCAACTCTTCACCGTTCTGCCCCCGCCGCCACCCCCTGCAGGCTGAGCCCCATGCCCGAGGCTCCCGCCATGGCCGAAGCCCCGGGCCCCGCCGGGGTCACGCACCGCTACCCCTGCCCTGCCTGCGGTGCCGACCTGCGCTTTGCCCCCGGCGGCGCGGGGCTGGTGTGCGACCACTGCGGCCACGAGGAGACGAT
>PHEG01000505.1 GCA_002842835.1 Alphaproteobacteria bacterium HGW-Alphaproteobacteria-2
GACGACGACGACGTGCAGCGCGTGACCGCGAACTTCGAGCTTTCCGACGCGGTGATGGCGGCGCTCTCGGCCTGAGGCGGGCGCCGCTCAGGCGGTGAAATCACCGGGGGTGGCACCGGTCACCCGGCGCAGATCGGCGGGTGCGATGGGGAAGATGTGGTTTGGCGTGCCCGCCGCCGCCCAGACCTGCGCGAAATCGTCGAGCCGCACATCCCAGAAGCAGCGCACGGGAGCGAGATGGCCGAGTGGTGCCACGCCGCCGATGGCGAAGCCGGTCTTGGTGCGAACCAGCGCGGCATCCGCCCGTGCGAGCGGCTCGCCCGCCAGCCGCGCCGCGGCGGCCTCGTCCACCCGGTTGCCGCCCGCGGTGAGGAACAGCAGCACCTCACCCGTGCGCGCGCTCGCGAAGACGATCGACTTCACGATCTGGTCGAGCGTGCAGCCCGCCACTGCCGCGGCCTCCGCCGCCGTGCGCGTGCTCTCGGGTGTTCGCACAATCTCGGCAGCAAGCCCTGCGGCCTCCAGCGCGGCGCGAACCCGCGCGACACTCTTGCTCATCGGTCTTTTCCTTTTGGGCGCAAAGCTTATCTCGGTAATCTGGAGACGCAAGCCGGACAGAGCGAATGCAAGTGCGCGACACAGCCAGGCCGCAGGCTGGGGGAGCGGCCCCCGTCCCTGCAAGAGCGGCCGCCACCCCGCCACATGTCCGCGAGCGGGGCGGCACAGGGCGAGCGCGCAGGAGGTGGTGCGCATGAGCGGTTTCGTCCCGCCCTCCGTCCCATCGCCCCAGCGTGTCATGGGCATGCTCTCCAGCCTGCGCGCGGTGCGTCGCAACGTGCTCTCGGTGCTGCCGGGGATTTCCTATACCCAGCCCATCGTCACCGGCACAACGGGCCCGGCACGCTGGCACATGGTGCAGGGGGCGGAACGTGGGGTCGAGCCTCTTCACCTCGGAAGGTGCCGCCTGGCGCTGGCAGCGGCGTGCCATCGCGCCCGTCTTCTCGGCGCGGCGCGTGACTGCGCTCGCGCCCCTGATGACCCGCACGGCAGAGCGCGCCGTCACGCGGATCGCAGCCGCGCCCGACCGGGTGGCGACGGTGCGCGAGATGCTCTCGGCCACCTTCGACGTGATCTGCGAGGTGGCGCTCTCGGGGCGCGAGCATTTCGACGCAGAGGCATATGGCGAGGCGATCACTCGTTATTTCCTCACCGTGGGGCGCGCCTCGCTGCTCGATTTCCTCGAGGTGCCGCCCTGGGTGCCGCGCCCGGGCGAGGTGCTGGGGCGCGGTGCGGTGCGCACCATGCACCGGATGGTCAATAGAGCCATCGCCGCGCGCCGGGCGCAGGGCCCTGGCGCGGCAGACGATCTGCTCGACCACATGCTCGCGGCCGAGGACCCAGAGACCGGACGGCGCATGGGGCCCAACGATCTGCTCAACAACATGCAGTTCTTCATCGTGGCAGGCCACGAGACCACCGCGCTGGCGCTCTCCTGGGCGCTCATGCTGCTCGCGCATGATCCCGAGGCGCAGGCGCGTGCCCGGGCCGAGGCACATGCCGCGCTGGGCGGGCGGGCGGCGGCGACGGCGGCGGACCTAGCGGCGGCGCCCTACATCGAGCAGGTGCTCGACGAGGCGATGCGGCTCTATCCCCCGGTAGGTCTGCTCGCGCGCAACGTGCTGGTGCCTGACCGGCTCTATGACCGCGACATCCGGAAGGGCGACACGGTGTTTCTCAACATCTACGCGCTGCACCGCCACCGGCTGTGGTGGGAGAGCCCCGACGCCTTCGACCCCGACCGCTTCGCACCCTCGGCGAAGGCGGCGCGCGAGCGTTACCTCCATCTGCCCTTCGGGGCCGGGCCTCGCATCTGCGTCGGCGCCAATTTCGCCATGCTCCAGGCGCAGATCATCCTCACCACGCTGCTAGCGCGCTTCCGCTTCGAGCCGGCCGGGCCTCTCCCAGAGCCGGTGATGCACATGACGCTGCGTCCCGAGCCCGAGGTCTGGCTCAAGGCCGTGCCGGAGCACGCGGGCGGCCATTGACGCCCTCTCATGCGCGGCCCAATCTGCCGCCCATGTCCCTGCTGCGCCGCCTTTCCGCCGCCCCGATCCCCCACGACG
>PHEG01000506.1 GCA_002842835.1 Alphaproteobacteria bacterium HGW-Alphaproteobacteria-2
AAGCTGCTGGTAGAGCGAGGCAAGCGCCGCGCCGGTGATCGCCACGACAGTGTTCATCGGCGCATGCAGCATCATCGCCGAGGTCGGCCCCTCTGCAGAAAGCACGGCGCCCAGCGCCTTGTTGTGGGTCATGAAGAGAAACACGCCCGACATGATGTAGAGGATGAAATCACCCCGGATCGCGGCACCGCGCATGCCGAGAATGTCGAACATCAGATAGAAGATGGCCACCATCATCACGGCCTGGGTGATGCTCATCAGAAGGCCGATGATCGGGCTGCGGTCCGACTTGCGGATATGGCGCACGGTGGCGTGGAAGATGAGCTGCAGGATCGAGAACGCCCTGCCCGCCATCGTCACCGGCATGTGCCGCTGGAACATTTGCCTGCCCTCTGCGCCCCGCAACGCGCCGCCGCGACGCGCCTTGTGACTATCCTGCCCGCCGGACCTTGCCGATCCGTTTGTGGGGCATGATAAGGAAGGGGCCGCATTTTTGCAATCAGTGCCGCCGGACGGCGGCAGGGGCAGGGTGTTTTGGACCACGCGAAACTGACCAAAGAGATGCGCCGCGCCGCGATTGAGGCCGGGTCGCGGATCATGGAGATTTACGGCGCAGCGGATTTCGAGGTGCGCGCCAAAAGCGATGCGAGCCCGGTGACCGAGGCCGACGAAGCCGCCGACGCCCTGATCCGAGCGGCGCTGGGCGGGGCCTTCCCCGGCGTGACCATCGTCACCGAGGAGGCAGCCGAAAGCCATGCGCTCACGGCGCGCGACTTTCTCATCGTCGATCCTCTCGACGGAACGAAGGAGTTCATCCAGCGCCGCGGCGATTTCACCGTGAACATCGCCTGGGTGGAAAACGGCCGCCCGGTGCGGGGCGTGGTCTATGCACCCGCCAAGGGGCGGATGTTCTACACCCTGCCCGATGGCACAGCGGTAGAAGAGAGCGGCGCCTTCGACCCGGACACCCCCGGGCCTCAGCGCGCGCTGGCAGTCTCGCACCCCGACAATGGCGCGCTGGTTGTGGTGGCCTCGAAGTCGCACCGCGACCAGGCCACCGACGACTACATCTCCCGCTACCGCGTGGCCGATTTCACCGGCGCGGGCTCGTCACTCAAGTTCTGCCTCGTGGCGGCGGGCGAGGCCGATCTCTACCCGCGGCTCGGGCGGACGATGGAGTGGGACACGGCGGCGGGTCATGCCGTGCTCGCAGGCGCGGGAGGACAGGTGGTGCGCTTCGATGACCACACTCCCCTTCTCTACGGCAAGCCCGGCTACGAGAACCCGTTCTTCATCGCCTTCGCCCCGGGCGTGGAGCTGAAGGCTGGCTGAATGGCCCCTGCGCCGCCCCCGCCCTCCGCCAGCGTGGTGCCTTCGAGGTGGTCGTGGCCGCCGATGCCCGGGGCCTTGCCGCACTCGATGCAGCAGGGCTCGGCAAGGCGGTCAAGCGCGTACCATTCGACGCGGCCAATCTTTCGGCGGCGCGCAACCGCGGCGTGACGGTGTCGGCGGGCGAGGTAGTGGTCTTCATCGACGACGATGCGGTTCCCGAGCCCACATGGCTTGGCCAGCTCGCTGCGCCCTTCGGCGACGCCTCGGTGGGCGCTGCGGGGGGCTTCGTGCGCGGCCGCAACGGCTTTTCCTTCCAGTGGCGCGCCTCGGTGGCAGATACCTGCGGACGGCGCCGCGAGATCGCTGTCCACCCTGCGCGGCCCACGCTCTTGCAGGGCGATGCCGGTCGGGCGATCCGCACGGAAGGGACTAACTGCGCCTTCCGGCGCATCGCGCTCCTGGAGATGGGCGGTTTTGACGAGGCGATCCACTTCTATCTCGACGAGACCGACTTGAACCTGCGCCTCGGTGCGGCGGGCTGGGCAACGGCCATACTGCCCATGGCGCAGGTGCAGCACGGCTTTCTTGCCGGGCCCTTGCGTCGCGCCGACCGGGTGCCCCGCGATCTCTTCGAGACCGGAGCGAGCCTCGCCTATTTCGGGCGCCGCCATGGCGCGCCGCCGGATCGGGCGGCGGCGCTGGACGAGGCGCGCGCCGAACAGCGGCGGCGGCTCCTCGCCCATGTGATCGAGGGCCGCATCGAACCGCGCGAGATGCGCCGACTGCTGGCGCGGTTCGATGCGGGGCTGGCGGCGGGAGAGGTGCGACAGGGACCGGTGCTGCCGCTCACGGCAGCAATGCCCTCTCCGCCGCCCCTGCTCCCTTTCCCGGCGCTCGGGCCTGGAGCGCGGGGCGTGCTGATGGTGGCCCGCCCGCTCTACTGGCGGCGCGCCCGGGCGGAGGCCCGTGCCCGCGCCGCAGCGGGCGAGATCGTGACGCTGATGGCCCTCTCGCATACCCCGCGCCCGCAGCGCATCCGCTTCCTGGCCGAGGGCTACTGGGCGCCCGCGCCGAGGCAGCCCGCCTCGCCGGTCTGCGGCCCGTGGACACGATCCTTGTGAACGGGCGCTTGCTGGCACCGCAGCCTGATACCACAGCGGACTCCGGCGAGTGCTTGGTTAAACGATCGGGCGCACACGCAGCGGCGCGAACTCAATGAGGTGCCCATGACGGTGATCCACCCGGTTCTGCTTGCCGGCGGCGCTGGCACTCGGCTCTGGCCATTGTCGCGGACGAGCTACCCCAAGCAGTTCGTACGACTGACCGGCGAAGAGACGCTGTTTCAGGCCGCGGCACTGCGGCTCTCGGGTGAGGGCTTCGCACCTCCCATAGCAGTAACCGGAGCCGATTTCCGCTTTATCGTCGCTGACCAGCTTGCCGCCCTCGGCATCGAGCCTGGCGCCATCCTCATCGAGCCCGCGCCACGCAGCACCGCG
>PHEG01000507.1 GCA_002842835.1 Alphaproteobacteria bacterium HGW-Alphaproteobacteria-2
AACCGTGATCATGTTCGAGACGGTGGTGCCCTACACGCCGCCCTACAATCTGGGGCTCGACCTGACGCGCTACTGGCGCACAGCCGACCTCAACCCGGGTAACTGGTACAACGTCGTGGTCTCCCGGCCGCGATTTGCCCAGCAGCTGGTGATCGAAGGCCAGCAGTTCCCCGACAACGGCACTAGCGACGACGGCACCGGCAGCTGACGCCCCGGGTCGGCGCAATTCCTCCAGTCACCGTTTGTTAACCCTGCCGCGCCAGGATGCGGCAGGGCAACAAATGCTTGAAGTGTTCCTGTTTTGATCGCATGATGCGATTGGAACAAAAAATGAACCTTGGGCGGATTGCCGGGTAACCGGCGATGTGGAATAAGGAGGCGGCGATGACGGCGCAGAATGTGCTCGACCTGAACGGAAGGCGCGACATGGACAAGCAGAAGGCGCTCGACTCGGCGCTGGCACAGATCGAACGGCAGTTCGGCAAGGGCTCGATTATGCGCCTGGGCGGCGACAACCCGGTGGCCGAGATCGAATCGACATCTACCGGCTCGCTGGGGCTCGACATCGCGCTCGGCATCGGCGGCATCCCCAAGGGGCGCATCGTGGAAATCTATGGCCCGGAAAGCTCGGGCAAGACCACGCTCACGCTGCACTGCATCGCCGAGGAGCAGAAGAAGGGCGGCGTGTGCGCTTTCGTCGATGCCGAACACGCGCTCGACCCGCTCTATGCACGCAAGCTCGGCGTCGATCTCGACGAGCTTCTGATCAGCCAGCCCGACACCGGCGAGCAGGCGCTTGAGATCACCGACACGCTGGTGCGCTCGGGTGCGGTCAGCATGGTGGTGGTGGACTCGGTTGCCGCACTCACCCCCAAGTCCGAACTCGAGGGAGACATGGGCGACTCAAGCGTGGGCGTGCATGCCAGGCTGATGAGCCAGGCGATGCGCAAGCTGACCGGCTCGATCAGCCGCTCGAAATGCACGGTGATCTTCATCAACCAGATCCGCATGAAGATCGGCGTGATGTTTGGCAGCCCCGAAACGACGACAGGCGGCAATGCGCTGAAGTTCTACGCCTCGGTCCGGCTCGACATCCGGCGCATCGGCGCGATCAAGGACCGCGACGAGGTGGTGGGCAACCAGACCCGGGTGAAGGTGGTCAAGAACAAGGTCGCGCCGCCCTTCAAGCAGGTCGAGTTCGACATCATGTATGGCGAAGGTATTTCGAAGACGGGCGAACTCGTCGACATGGGCGTGAAGGCCGGCGTGGTGGAGAAATCGGGTTCCTGGTTCTCCTATGGCGACGAGCGCATCGGCCAGGGGCGCGAGAACGCCAAGCTCTTCCTGAAGGAAAACCCCGCCGTCGCCGCC
>PHEG01000508.1 GCA_002842835.1 Alphaproteobacteria bacterium HGW-Alphaproteobacteria-2
GGCTGGCGCCCGGAACGGCAGACGGGCGCGAGCCGCTCACCGGGCGCGAGCAGGCGGTGCTGCTGGAACTGGCACAGGGCAAGTCGAACAAGGAGGTGGCGGTGGCGCTCGACATCTCGGTGCGCACGGTCGAGACCCATCGCAAGAACATCCGCCGCAAGCTCGGCATCTCCTCCACCGCGGGGCTCACCCGCTATGCGCTCGAACATGGCGTGTTGCAGGGAACGGGGCATTGAACATGTTCGGCTATGTGAGCCTGGGCACGAACGACCTGGCGCGCGCCCTCGTCTTCTGGGATGCGGTGATGGCGGCGCTCGGCCATGCCCGGGCCGACGACGATCCGGCGGAGGGCCATGCAAGCTGGGGCGGCGTTGACCCGGCGACGCATCTGTGGGTGACGCGCCCCTTCGACGGACGGCCTGCGACCCCCGGCAACGGCACCATGATCTCGTTCCGCGCGGCAAGCTGCGCGCAGGTCGATGCCTTCCACGCCGCGGCCCTCGCCCATGGCGGCCGCGACGAGGGCGCGCCGGGCCTGCGCCCGCAGTATGGCCCGGGGTTCTACGCCGCCTATGCGCGCGACCCGGACGGCAACAAGATCAATGCGGTCTGTCACGCCCCCGAGGCCGGCGCAGACGGCTGAACATGCGGGGGCGCTGCCCCCCGGAGTATTTCGCCCCAAAAGAAGCAGGGCGGGATATTTCGCGTGCCCCACTTGCCGGGCCGCGGGCCATGCCCATCTGTTGCGCCGCGCCGCTGCCGGCGCCGGGAGACTTCCGTTGCTCTGGGCACTCTTCGGGCTCGGCCTTGCCGGGCTCTTCTTCGGTGGCGACGGCGCCCGAGATGCTGGTTTCGGTGCAGGCGGCGCTGGCGGGCGCGGGGGGCATCGCCATCGGCAACGTGCTGGGCTCGAACATCGCCAATATCCTGCTGATCCTGGGGCTCGCTGCGCTGCTGGGGCCGATCGCGGCGCCCTTCGCGCGGCTGCGGGCCGACCTGGCCTGGATGACGGGGGCGGCGCTGCTTCTCGTGCCGCTCTTCCTGGATGGGCGGCTGTCGCGCGCCGAAGGTTCGCTGCTGGTGCTGGGCATCGCCGTCTATCTGGCGCTCGCCTTCCGCCGCCGCGAGGCGGCGGAAACCGGGCTCGGCGAGGTCGTGGCCCCGCTGCTGCCCGCCCTTCTGCGCGCGCTGGCGGGACTGGTGCTGCTGATCCTGGGTGCGCGACTGATGGTCGATGCCTCGGTGGGGCTCGCGCGCGATTTTGCCATATCGGAGGCGGTGATCGGACTCACTATCGTGGCGGTCGGCACCTCGCTGCCGGAACTCGCGGCCTCGGTGGCCGCCGCGCTGAAGGGCGAGCGCGACATCGCCATCGGCAATGTCGTGGGCTCGAACATCTTCAACGTGCTGGCCATCCTCGGCGCCTCCGCGCTGGCCGCACCGCTCGCGGTGGCGCCCGGCTTCCTGATGCGCGACCTGCCGGTGGTGATCGGGGTGTCGCTGGCGCTCTGCCTGATCGTGGCGCTGCGCGGCCATCTGGGGCGCGGCGGCGGCGCGGCGCTGCTGGCGGGCTACGCGCTCTACATCGGGGCAATGGCGGCGTTCTGAGCGGCGTGTTGCGTTTTCAGGCCACGACACGCAAGATTGCTTCTCGGAAAATGCAGCCAACGACATTTTTTTCGCGCGCTTTGCTGTTGACGCCCCCCGGAGCCCTGCCTAATGTCGCGGTGCAGCGAGAGAGGGCATGGCCTTGGAAGGCATGATCGTAGGTCTTGGAGGGACGTGGCGCATGGGCCGGTGACGGTTGCCAGACCATCCCCCATGCGCCCCCGCCGGACGGGGGTTTTTTTATATCCGGGCGTGGCCCGGGAACGACGACGGAGAACGGCATGGCACGGCAGATGACCGGCGCGAAGATGGTGGTGCAGGCGCTGAGGGATCAGGGCGTCGAGGTGGTCTTCGGCTACCCGGGTGGCGCGGTGCTGCCGATCTATGACGAGATCTTCCAGCA
>PHEG01000509.1 GCA_002842835.1 Alphaproteobacteria bacterium HGW-Alphaproteobacteria-2
CACATCGCCGTCGCGGGGGGCTACCAGATCGTCGGGCGCGATGGTGGCGACCGCCGCCCGCCCGCGCATGATGAACCGGATCACGCCCTCGGTCTCGACGGCATCGAACCCGAAATGCCGGGCGAGCGGGGCGATCGAGGCGCGCGGACTTTCCAGCGCGGTGATGACGTAGCCCTCGACCGCGCCCCAGAGGCCGGAGACGTCGATCATGGCCTCGGGCATTCCGGCGCGCAGGCAGAGGTGACGGACGAGGGCCGCGAGCGAGACCGCGCCGAGCCGCCCGGTCAGCCAGTGGCCGAGTCGCCAGTTCGCACCGTCCGTCCAGACGTCGCCGAGTTCGGGAAAGAACGGATAGGGCCGCGCGTCCCAGGTCCAGGCGGCGCATTCGGGCACATGCACCATCTGCGCACCATAGACCGGCGACACCGGGTTGTTCGCGGCCTCGCCCCACCAGAGCCAGGTCGCCTCGAGATACGCCCGCTGGATCGCGTCGTCGCGCCAGCCCCGCGAGAAATGCGGCGTGACGCTCTCCGAGGACTTCGGGTCGACGAAGACGTTCGGCTGGTTCGTGCCCCGGTCGATGGCGGGGCAGCCGAGCTCGGTGAACCAGATCGGTCTGGATTGCGGCGTCCATGCCGTCGGCGTCGTGCTCTCCACCCCGCCCGGGCGGTCGAAGTGCGGGTTCGACCACCAGGCGCGCAGATCCTTGTAGCGGAACACCCATGGCTTGCCGTTCGGCGGGTCGCTCGGACCAGTGGCGCTCCCCGCCTCACCCCCATCTCTGATGGGCGTGCGGATCTGCGCGGACCGGTCAGCGGCGCTGGCGTAGAACCACTCAAACCCTTCGCCGCCTGCGATGTTTCCCTGCAGATACGCCCGGTCGTAGATCGCGGGCCAGCCCTCCTGCGCATCGGCATGTGTGAACCCGTCGCGCCAGTCGGAGAGCGGCATGTAATTATCGATGCCGACGAAATCGATCTCCGGATCGGCCCAGAGCGGATCGAGATGAAAGAACACGTCGCCGCTGCCGTCGGCAGGCTGGTGGCCGAAATATTCCGACCAGTCGGCGGCGTAGCCGAGGCTCACACCGGCCCCGAGGATCGTGCGCACGTCGGTCGCGAGCATCTGAAATTCCTGCACGGCCGGATAGCTCGCAGCACCGTCCCGGACCTGAGTGAGACCGCGCATCTCCGAGCCGATCAGGAAGGCGTCGACCCCGCCCGCCGCCGCGCAGAGATGGGCGTAATGCAGCACCATGCGGCGCAGACCCCAGTCATCGGCCGGGCCGGTATAGCTCACCGCTTCTCCCGCAACCGCGAAATCGCCGACCGCCGCCTCCCCGAAGAGCGCCGAAACCTGCGCCGCC
>PHEG01000510.1 GCA_002842835.1 Alphaproteobacteria bacterium HGW-Alphaproteobacteria-2
CGCAGCCAGCCCGAGAGCGTGTCCATCAACATCACCAGCAGCACCACCAGAACGATGTAATAGCTTACCTGCTCCCAGTCCTTCTGGGTGATGATCGCCTGCGTCAGCAGCAGCCCGATGCCGCCGCCGACGATGGCGCCGATGATCGTGGCCGAGCGGGTGTTCGACTCGAGGTAATAGAGCACCTGGCTCAAGAGCACCGGCATCACCTGCGGGATCACCCCGAAACGGTGACGTTGCAGTGGCTTCGCTCCGGTCGAGGCGACGCCCTCGATCTGGCGGTTGTCCACGTTCTCCAGCGCTTCGGAGAAGAGCTTGCCGAAGGTGCCCGAGTCGGTGAGCATGATGGCCAGCGAGCCGGTCAGCGGCCCGGGGCCGAAGGCGCGCGAGAGCACGATCGTCCAGATCAGCGCATCCACGCCGCGCAGGAAGTCGAAGACCCGCCGCAGCCCAAAGCGCGCGGCAAGGTTGGGGCCGAAGTTGCGCGATGCGAGGAAGGCGAGCGGCAGCGCCAGCATCGCCGCACCCATGGTGCCGATGAAGGCCATCAGCACCGTCTCGAACAGCGCCCAGGTCACGTCCTTGTGGTGCCAGACCTTGTTGTTCCAGAAATCGTGCAGCATCGCACCGAGGTTCGAACGCCCCTCGACAAGCCGTGCATCCGAGAGGGCGAGGCGCGCCAGCTCCCCCGGCCCCTTGCCGGAGAACGGGCTGTCGAGGGCAAACCAGAACATCTCCCAGCCGAAGGCGTAGCGGAAGACCTCCGAGCGGGCGCGCGTCACCGTCAGCCGCCCGGCGGGCGTGGTGACGGATACGCGCGCGTCGGAGGCGTTGATCCACTCGGGCACCTCGGCGGTGGGCAGGTCGAGCGCGACGCCCGCGGTCGAGACCGTGGTCGTCACCGTGCCGTAGCCGGGCACCTCGAAGCGCGTCACCGGGCCCTCGAATATCACGCGGTGTCCCTTGGGCAGCAGCACCACGGCGGTATCGGCGGCCTGGTCGATCTCCACCCAATCGGGCAGCCTGCCCTCGGGGTAGCGGCCGCGGTTCTCGCCCTCGATGGCGACCGTGAAGGTACCGCTGCGGTTGTCGCGGGTGACATGGGTCTTGTGGCTGTAGCTGTCGGCCACCAGCAGCGCGGCATTGTCGAGCCGCGCGCGCTCGGCGAGGCCGGGGATGTCGAAGGCGAAGAAGACATAGGCGAGATAGGCCAGCACCGCGGCGGGCAGCGCGAGGCTGAGCCACATCTTGCGGCGCACCGCACCGAGGGCTGCGGCGCGGGCGAGGGCGGGCTCAGCCATGGCCATGGTCGCGGCCTCCGGTCATGCGGTTGCGGTAATGGCTGGAGAGCTGGTCGAAGAAGA
>PHEG01000511.1 GCA_002842835.1 Alphaproteobacteria bacterium HGW-Alphaproteobacteria-2
GCGAGGGTGGCGAGCGTGGCCATGCGCGCGGCCGAGACCTCGGCGGCAGGCGAGATGCGGTCGTAGGGCAGACAGTCCCAGGCGGGAAAGCCCAGCACCGGCACGGACGGGTCGAAGAAGGCGAGCGCGCGGGCGATTGCCGCGACGCGCCGGTCGTCGCGCGCGACATGCAGCACCGGCGCGCCGTTTCGCGCCAGTTCATCGAGGATGCGCCGCGCGTCGTGACCCTCGGGCACGCCGCCGACGATCACCCGGGAGTGGGAGATCGCTTCCATCTGCGCGCAGCTACCCGCTGGAGCGGCGGTGTCAACCGCCGAGCGCCGAGTAGGTCATGTTGTGCCACATGCCCCAGAAGGCGGTGACGAAGATCGAGAACAAGCCGATCATCTGGAAGGCAAGCCGCAGCCGCCTCAGCCGTTTCCAGAGCGCGGGCCCCTCGGGCGCCTCGGCGCGGATGCGGCGCGCCGCGCGCGCGGTCAGCAGCGCCACCAGCACGAGCGGCAGAAACAGCAGGAAGAGCGCCTGACCTATCTCGTAGCCATAGCCGAAGCCCACCGTCGCCGCCGAGGCGAGCAGGAACCCCGCGAGCCCCAGCAGCCAGTGCCCCGCGACATCGGCTATGTAGGCGTAGCGGCGCGCCTGCAGCGTGGCCAGCGTCGCCACATCCTCGGCCACCTGCCCGCCGCGGCGCCGGGCGCGGGTGACCATGTCGTAGGGCACGCCGAGGATGTTGTGGCTCACTCGAGACCAGAGCACGGCGAGCATGATCCAGAACCAGAGATTGCTGAACGAGCGCAAGTCGATCAGCTCGAAGACCCTGAGATACCAGTCCACCCCGCCCCCCTGGCTGCGTGCCGCCGCCGCGCGCGGCTTTCTTCTTGTCCGACCGCGCCGGGATATGCAACTGAGGAGCGCGACCCGAGGGAGACCCGCCATGCAGCCGCTCGCCGCCCCCTTTCCCGCCACTCGTTTCCGCCGGTTGCGCCGCACGCCCGCGCTTCGCGCTCTGGTGCGCGAGAGCACGCTCTCGCCTGACGATCTGATCTGGCCGATCTTCATCCGCGAGGGCGAGGGGGTGGCCGAACCCATCGCCTCGATGCCCGGTGTCGAGCGGCTGTCGGTCGATCGTGCAGTCGCCGCGGCTCGCGAGGCCGTCAGCCTCGGCATTCCGGTGATCGCGCTCTTTCCCTACACCGAAGCGGCCAGCAAGACACCTGGCGCAGAAGAGGCGTGGAACCCCGAGAACCTGGTCAACCGCGCCACGCGGGCGATCAAGGACGAGGTGCCCGGGGTCGCGGTGATGCTCGACGTGGCGCTCGACCCCTACAATTCCGACGGCCATGACGGGCTGGTGCAGGATGG
>PHEG01000512.1 GCA_002842835.1 Alphaproteobacteria bacterium HGW-Alphaproteobacteria-2
GCAGGCGGTCCTTCCCGCGATGAAGGCGCGCGGCTTCGGGCGCATCCTCTTCAACGGCTCGCGCGCGGCGCTGGGCGTGCCCACGCGCACGGCCTATGCCGCCACCAAGGCAGGACAGATCGGGCTGGCGCGAACCTGGGCGCTGGAGCTGGCGCCCCATGGCATCACCGTCAACGTGGTCGCTCCCGGCCCAATACAGACCGAGAATTTCTGGGGCATCATCCCGAAGGGCAGCGAGCGCGAGACGGACCTGGCGCGGCGCATCCCCGTAGGCCGCCTCGGCACCGCCGAGGACGTGAGCCGCGCCTTCCTGTTCTTCTGCGATCCCGCGAGCAGCTTCGTCACCGGGCAGGTGCTCTACGTCTGCGGCGGATCCAGCCTGGGCACGATCGCGCTCTGATCGGCGCTTGCACGGGCGCGCCACTCGTTTATCCCTGTCGCCTGACCCGCCAGCGGAGACCGGCCATGAAGCTCCACGACAACCCCGCCTCGCCCTTCTGCCGCAAGGTGCGCGCGCTGCTGATCGAGACCGGGCAGGCAGGGGATGTGGAACTCGCTTTCGCCATCGGCCACCCTGGGCAAGATCCCGGCGCTGGAACTGGAGGACGAAACGGTGCTCTTCGACAGCCGGGTGATCTGCCGCTATCTCGACGCACGCGCTGGCGGCGGGTTCTACCCGGCGGAGCCGCGGCTGTGGCAGACGCTGACGCTGGAGGCGCTCGCCGACGGCATCATGGAGGCGGCGATCCTGATCATCTACGAGAGCCGCTGCCGCCCCGAGGAGATCCGCTTCCCCGACTGGGTGGAAGCGCAGTGGGCCAAGATCGCGCGCGCGCTCGACACGCTGGAGACGGGCTGGCAGGGGCATCTTGCCCGACCGCTCGACATGGGGCAGATCGCGCTGGGCTGCGCGCTCGGCTATCTCGACTTCCGCCTGCCGGGGCGCGGCTGGCGCGGCGCACACCCGGGCCTTGCGGCCTGGTTCGCCGCTTTCGCCGAACGCCCCGCGATGCGCGAGACCGTGCCGCAGGGCTGACGCCGCAAGTCCGCTTGAAGGTTGACGCACCCATGCCTGCGTGCGAGTCTGGCGAGGGTCGGACAGGGCGCACCATGGGAGACGCGGGGCACTTCCAGCAGGAAGGCGAGTTGTTTCGCATGATCTTCTCGGAGATCGCGGAGCCATCGCTGCTCGTCGAGATGGAAACCGGGCGCATCATTGCGGCCAACCCGGCCTCCTGTGCGATGCTGGGCTACAGCCGCGAGGAGATGGGCGAGATCACCCCCGCCGACCTGCACCCGCACGAACTGGCCCGGCTGGACGCCTTCTTTGCGCATGTCCGACGCGAAGGCAGCTGGGCGGACGACAACATGTCCTGCCGCACCCGCGACGGGCTGCTGGTTCCCGCGGAGATCCGGGCCTTCCTCATCGAGGTCGGGGGGCAGCCGCATGTGCTGACGCTCCTGCGCGATCTGCGCGACCGCAGGCTGGCTGACATTGGCCAATCGGTGCAGCGCCTGGTGCACGATCTGCGCAATGTGCTGGTGACGACACAGCTTCTGTCCGACCGGCTGCGCGACCATCCTGACGCTGCCGTGCAATCCTCGGCGGCGGTGATCGCACGGTCGGTGGCGCGCGCACTCGATCTCTGCCGCGAAACCATCGCCGTGGGCCGCGCCGTCGAGAAGGCGCCGCGACGCAGCCGCTTCTTCCTTGGCGATGTCGTGGCCGAGGTCGTCGCCACCACGCTGGCCGAGGGCTTGGCGCGGCTCGAATTCGATTTCGAGTCGGATGTC